>NZ_JBYNAH010000001.1:9886-72210 GCF_059781815.1 Salipiger sp.
GGACCTCGCTTCGCTCTGCGGTGGCTAGTTAGTTAGTTCTTTTGGCGCCCCCCCCCCCCCCCCCCCCCCCCCGGGGGGGGGGGGGGGGGGGGGGGGGGGGCGCCCCCCCCCCCCCCCCCCCCCCCCCGCGCCGGGAGCCCAGAGATCAGCTCGCCGGCATCGAGCTCACGCCGACCTGCGCGGGACGCAGCAGACGGTCGTAAAGCATGAAGCCTTCCGCCGAGACCTGGATGATCTCGCCCGCCTTTGTGCCCGGCACCGGCGCCTCGAACATCGCCTCGTGCTGCTGCGGGTCGAACTTGTCGCCGACCTGCGGCGAGATCGTCGTCATGCCATGCTTGGCGAAGGTGTTGGTCAGCTCGCGCAGGGTCAGCTCGATGCCCTCGATCAGCGCCTCGGCGGCGTTTTCCTCGCGGGCCACGCCAAGCGCGCGGTGCAGGTTGTCATAGACCGGCAGCAGGTCGCGGGCGAGACGCGAGCCGCCATATTGCTGCGCCTCGCGACGATCCTTGTCGGCCCGCTTGCGCGCATTCTCGGCATCCGCCAGCGCGCGCATGAAGCGATCCTTGAACTCGTCGCGCTCGGCGCGCAGCGCATCGATCTCTGCTGCCTCGGTATCGATCTCCTCGGCCTCGTCCGCATAGGCCTCGGCCTCGGCGGCTTCGATGTCATCGAGAAACTCGTCGTTCTTCGGGTCTGCCATTGTTCACCTCTAGCTCCGCTCGGCAATCAGCTTGCCGACCAGCTGCGCCGTATAATCCACGATCGGGACGATCCGGCCGTAGTTGAGGCGCGTGGGTCCGATCACGCCCACCGCGCCGATGATCTTACGATCCGCGTTCATATAGGGAGACACCACCAGAGAGGAACCCGAAAGTGAGAAAAGTTTGTTCTCCGAGCCGATAAAAATGCGCACCCCGTCGCCGGTCTCGGCGAGTTCCAGAAATTCGGCAATGTCCCGCTTGCGCTCGAGGTCGTCGAACAGGCTGCGGATGCGGTCGAGCTCCTCGGTCTCGGCCTCGGTGCCAAGCAGATTCGCCCGTCCGCGCACGATCAGCCGGGCCGAATTGTCGGCGTCGCTCTCCCACGTGGCGATGCCCGCCTCGATGAGATCGGCGGCCAGCGTGTCGATCTCCTGCCGCCGGCGCGAGATTTCCTCGGCCATCACCCCGCGCAGTTCCGAGAGCGTCTTGCCCTCGATCAGCGCGTTGAGGAAATTCGCCGCCTCCCGCATCGAGCTTGGCGTCTGTCCGGGCGGCGGCCGGAACAGCCGGTTCTCCACGTGGCCATCGCCAAACACCAGCACCACCAGCGCCCGGTCATGGCCGAGGCTGACGAACTCGATATGCTTGATCGGCGCCTCGTGCTTCGGCGTCAGCACCAGCGAGGCGCCATGGGTCACCCCCGACAGCGCCGAGCCCACACGGTCGAGAATGCCGCCCACATCGTCGCCCCCTGGCCCCAGCGTGGCGTCGAGCTTTTCGCGATCCGAGAGATCGAGGTCACGCACCTCCAGAAGCCCGTCGACAAACATCCGCAGGCCAAGCTGGGTCGGGATCCGTCCGGCGCTCACATGCGGGCTGTCGAGCAGGCCGAGATATTCGAGATCCTGCATCACGTTGCGGATCGTCGCCGCCGAGACCTTTTCGCTCAACGACCGCGTCAGCGTGCGCGAGCCGACCGGCTCGCCGAACTCCAGGTAGCTCTCGACAACCTTGCGGAACACCTCGCGCGAGCGATCGTTCATCTCTTCGAGCAGCCGGGTTCCTTCGTTCATCCGTGTCTCTCCGCGTCCTTGGGCCATTAAAAGCACCCCTCCTGCGCCGTCAATCGGGGTTGCGGGGATAGCGGGGCACCAGTATCCCGGGCGCAACCGAGAAAGGGACTTCCATGAGACCGTCAGGACGAGATTTAAGCGAAATGCGCCCCGTTTCAATCGAGACGGGTGTCACGAAACATGCCGAGGGCTCGTGCCTGATCAAGATGGGCGACACCCATGTGATCTGCACCGCCTCACTCGAAGAGCGCGTGCCGCCGTTCATCAAGGGCTCGGGGCTTGGCTGGGTGACCGCCGAATACGGCATGTTGCCGCGCTCCACAGGCTCGCGCATGCGCCGCGAGGCCACCACCGGCAAACAAGGCGGCCGCACCGTCGAGATCCAGCGCCTGATCGGCCGCAGCCTGCGCGCCGGCGTCGATCGCGTCGCGCTTGGCGAGCGCCAGATCAGCGTCGACTGCGACGTGATCCAGGCCGATGGCGGCACCCGCTGCGCCGCGATCACCGGTGGCTGGGTGGCGCTGCGCCTTGCCGTGAACAAGCTGATGAAGGCCGGTGACGTGAAGACCGATCCGCTGATCTCGCCGGTCGCGGCGGTGAGCTGCGGCATCTATGCCGGCCAGCCGGTGCTCGACCTCGACTATCCCGAGGACAGCGAAGCCGGCGTCGACGGCAACTTCATCCTGCGCGGCGACGGCCAGCTCATCGAGGTGCAGATGTCGGCCGAGGGCGCGACCTTCTCGCGCGACCAGATGGGCAAGCTGCTCGATCTGGCCGAAGCCGGCGTGTCGCAGCTCGTCGAGGCGCAGAAGGCCGCGACCGCATGACCCGCAAGTTCGAGGGCAAAAAGCTTCTCGTCGCGACCCACAACCGTGGCAAGCTTGAGGAGATCGCCGATCTCCTCAAGCCCTACGGCATCGAAGTGGTCGGCGCGGCCGAGATGGAGCTGCCGGAACCGGAAGAGACCGGCACCACCTTCGTCGAAAACGCCCGCATCAAGGCCCATGCCGCAGCGAAAGCCACCGGCCTGCCGGCGCTCTCGGATGACAGCGGCATCGCCATCGATGCGCTGGATGGTGCGCCCGGCGTCTACACCGCCGACTGGGCCGAAACCGGCAATGGCCGCGATTTCATCATGGCGATGACCCGCGCCCATGACGAGCTGACAGCCTCTGGCAAGCCCGAGCCCTGGACCGCGCGCTTCTGCTGCACCCTGGTGCTGGCCTGGCCCGATGGCCATGACGAGGTGTTCCCCGGCGTGATGGAAGGCCGCGTGGTCTGGCCGATGCGCGGCGATCAGGGTCACGGCTATGACCCCGTGTTCCAACCGCAGGGCTACGACATCACCTTCGGCGAGATGGATCGCTGGGAGAAGAACAAGATCAGCCACCGCGCCGATGCCTTCGCCAAGTTCGTGACGGGCTGTTTTGGCTGAGACTTGGCAAGCTGGGGGCTTCGGCCTCTACGTGCACTGGCCGTTCTGCGAGGCCAAGTGCCCCTATTGCGACTTCAACAGCCATGTGGTGTCGCACGTGGATCAGGCCCGCTGGGCCGCCGCGCTGGTCAGCGAGCTTGCCCGCTACGGTCGTCTGACCGAGGGGCGGGTTCTGCGCTCGATCTATTTCGGCGGCGGCACGCCCTCGCTGATGGCGCCGGAGACGGTTCGCGCCGTGCTTGATGCTTCCCGCGATCACTGGGCCTGGGCCAACGATATCGAGATCACCCTCGAGGCCAATCCCCGTTCCGTCGAGATCAACAAGTTTGAAGGCTTCGCCATAGCGGGCGTCAACCGCGTGTCGCTCGGGGTGCAGGCGCTGCGCCCTGACGACCTGCGCCGCCTTGGCCGTCTGCACGATGTCGACGAGGCTGTCCGCGCGCTCGAGATCGCCAAATCGACCTTCAACAGGGTCAATTTCGATCTCATCTACGGGCGGCAGGGCCAGAGCCTCGCGGCGTGGGAGGTGGAACTGCGCGAGGCGCTGGATCTCGCCGCGGATCACCTGTCGCTCTACCAGCTGACCATCGAGGAAGGCACCGCCTTCTGGGATCGCGCCCAGGCCGGCAAGCTGCGCGATCTGCCGAGCGAGGATCTCGGCGCCGATCTCTACCTCGCGACGCAGGAGATCTGCGAAGCGGCAGGCAAGCCGGCCTACGAGGTCTCGAACCACGCCGGCGAGGGCGACGAATCCCGGCATAACCTAGTCTACTGGCGCGGCGGCGATTACGTCGGCGTCGGCCCCGGCGCGCATGGGCGGGTGACGGTGAACGGACAGCGCTACGCCACCGTGGCGCGGCGCGCGCCCGGCGACTGGATCAAGGCGGCGGAGGCCGGTTCCGGAGAGCTCGAAAGTGAGGCCCTAACGCGCCAAGATGTATGGGCAGAATACCTGATGATGGGGCTGCGTTTGAGTGAAGGCCTAGATCTCGAACGTGCGCAGCTGATCGATCCGGATCGCACCGGGGCTCTCTCGCTCGACCCGCTTGTCGAGCTAGGCTTGATCTGGCGCGACGGCCAACGCTTTGGGGCAACCCAACAGGGCCGGATGCTGCTCAACACGCTCACTGCCGAATTGCTCTAAACCCCTTCAAGATCCCAGACACAACAAAGCCCCGGCGCCTTTCGGCCCGGGGCTTTTCTTTGCGGGTCTCCCCTGCCCTTACCGGGCTGCGCTGAGGATCATGCAGAGCGTATCGAGCTCTTCGAGGCTCTCGTAGGAGATCGTGAGCTTGCCGCCCTCTGCCCCCGGCTTGTGCGCCACCGAGACTTTCATCCCGAGCGCCGCTGACAGGTCGCCCTCGAGCGCACGGGTGTCCGCGTCCTTGTCGACCGCGTGCGGCGCGGCAGCCGAAATCTTGGGACGTTTCGGCTCGGATGCACCGCGAACCAGAGCCTCCGCCTGCCGGACGGAGAGCTTCTTTGCCATGATCTCGCGCGCGATGGCCTCGGGGTTCTCGGCGGTCACCAGCGTGCGCGCATGACCGGCGCTGAGATCCCCGTTCCGAACGTAGTCCTGCACGCTATCCGGCAGGTTCAACAAGCGCAGAAGGTTCGCGATATGGCTGCGGCTCTTGCCGAGCGCCTCCGCGATCTTCTCCTGGGTATGGCCAAAGCGGTACATCAGCGCCTTGTAGCCCGCCGCCTCTTCGATGGCGTTCAGGTCGGCGCGCTGAATGTTCTCGATGATGGCGATCTCGAGCGTTTCCTGATCGTCGAGCTCGCGCACCAGAACCGGCACTTCGTGCTGCTGCGCCATCTGTGCGGCGCGCCAACGGCGTTCACCGGCGACGATCTCGAACTGACCTTCCGCTCCCGGCGCCGGGCGCACGATGATCGGCTGGATGATGCCCTTGGTCTTGATCGACTCGGACAGCTCCTGCAACTGCTCGGGCGTGAAGGTGCGACGGGGCTGGTCCTTGTTCGGAACCAGGCTTTCGATTGGGACCATCCGGTCCGGGGTCTTCGGAGTCATGCTTTCCTGCTCGCGGGCAGGTGCAATATCGACATCCGACATCAGCGCGGACAACCCGCGACCAAGGCCTCGGCGTGCTTCCTTTTTCTCTGCCATCTCTGCTCTTTCTTTTCTTTTTCGGGTCAGGCGGCGAGCCGCGCGTTCTTGCGCAGCAGTTCGTCGGCAAGGTCACGATAGGCCGCGGCCCCCTTCGACTGGCTGTCGTAATTCAGCACAGACATTGCGTAGGACGGCGCTTCGCTGACCCGCACGTTGCGCGGGATCACGGTCGAGAACACCAGATCGCCAAGGTTCTCGCGGGCATCGTCTTCGACCTGCCGCGAGAGGTTGTTCCTTGCATCGTACATGGTCAGCAGCACGCCCTCGATCCGCAGGTCGGGGTTCGCACTCTGCCGGATCTCCCGCACTGTCAGCATCAGCTGCGACAGCCCTTCGAGGGCAAAGAACTCGCTTTGCAGCGGAACAAGCACGGAATGAGCGGCCACCATGGCGTTCACGGTCAGCAAGTTGAGCGACGGCGGGCAATCGATCAGCACGTAATCAAAGCCGAACCGGTCGATCTCGACCTGGCGCAGCGCGTCATGCAGCAGAAAGCTGCGCTTTTCGTTCGAGACAAGCTCGATATCCGCCGAGCTGAGATCCACCGTCGCCGGGATCAGATGCAGGTTTTCCTGATCGGTCGGCAGAATCGCATCCTCGAGCGCGACATCGTCGAGCAGCAGCTCGTAGGTCGTGTACTGCCGGTCATCGGGTTCGATCCCGAGCCCGGTCGAGGAATTGCCCTGAGGATCGAGGTCGACGACGAGGATCTTGTGCCCCTTCTCGGCCAGCGCGGCGCCCAGATTGATCGTCGTCGTGGTTTTTCCGACGCCGCCTTTCTGGTTCGCGATGGCAATAATCTTGGGGGCGCTAGGCCGCGACGGATCAGACATGTGTCAGCTCTCCGATGGTCAGGACGACTGCGTTTGGATCTGTAATGCTTGTACGCCGGGCGAGATCGAACTTCCACGATTCCCGCGCGGCGGCCACCTCTTTTTCCCAGTTTGCGCCTTTCAGGAACACGGCCTGCCCGCTGTCGGACAGGTGCCGGTCCGCGAAGGACAACAGGGTCGACAAGTCCGCCAGCGCCCGCGCGCTCAGCACATCGGCATTCAGCGGTGGGATCTGTTCGATGCGCCCGACAATCACCTGCGCCTGCACGCCGGTCTCACGCAGAACCGAACGCAGGAAGACCGCCTTGCGCTGATCGGATTCTACCAGCGCGACTTTCAACTCCGGCGCAAGTTCATGAGCAAGGATCGCGACCACAAGACCCGGGAAACCACCGCCCGCACCGAGATCTGCCCAGAGTCCGGAGTTCCGCCCTTCCAGGTCGAAAACCTGCGCGGAATCGATGATATGGCGGTTCCAGCCATCGGAAAGCGTACTCTTGGCGACGAGATTGATCTTCGGGGACCACTTCTCGAGCATCTCAATGAAATGCGTCAGCCGCTCCTGTGTTTCACGTGAAACATTGATCGCTGGCAGGCGCGGGTCCAGGGCGCTCATGCGGACTTGACCTGACCATGCCGCCGCAGACGCAGCAAAAGCAGCGAGAGCGCCGCGGGCGTCATGCCATCGACCTTGCCAGCCTGCGCGAGATTCACCGGCCGCGCCAGGGAGAGCTTGTGCTTCAACTCGTTCGAAAGCCCTTCGACAGTCGCAAACTCGAAATCGCGCGGAATCGTCATCGCTTCATCCCTGCGCAGCGCCTCTACATCCTTTTGCTGACGCGCGATGTAATTGGCGTAAAGCGCGTCCCGTTCGAGTTGCTCGGCGATCTCGCCATCGATCTCTCCGAACGACGCTTCGCCGCGCGTGAGCGTGGACATATCGACATCCGGGAAGGCAAGCAGCTCGAATCCGTTGCGCTTCTGCCCATCGGGCGAGACCTGGATACCCATCGCGCCAAGATCCTTCGGGGCAAACTGGCGTGATTCAAGCAACTCGCGGCCCGCCGAAAGCTTTTCGAGCTTGGTTTCAAACGCGATGCGGCGCTCCTCAGAAAGACAGCCAAGCTCGATGGCCCGCGGTGTCAGGCGCTGATCGGCATTGTCGGCCCGCAGCGACAGACGGAACTCCGCGCGCGACGTGAACATCCGATAGGGCTCGCTAACCCCGCGCGAGGTCAGATCGTCGATCATCACGCCGATATAAGATTCGGAACGACCGAACTGCACGCTCCCCTGCCCCAGCGCTTCGGCCGCTGCGTTCAGCCCGGCAACGAGGCCCTGCGCCGCGGCCTCCTCATAGCCCGTCGTCCCGTTGATCTGCCCGGCAAGGAACAGGCCAGAGACATTGCGAACCGCAAGACGAAGATCGAGCGAGCGCGGATCGACAAAATCGTACTCGATGGCGTAGCCCGGCTGCAGAATCTCGGCGCGCTCAAGACCGAAGATCGAGCGCACGTAATCGATCTGGACGTCTTCCGGGAGCGACGTCGAGATGCCATTGGGATAGATCGTGTGATCGTCGAGCCCCTCCGGCTCGAGAAAGATCTGGTGAGACGTCTTGTCGGCAAAGCGGACAATCTTGTCCTCGATCGAAGGACAATAGCGCGGGCCGATCCCCTCGATGTGGCCGCCATACATTGCTGAGCGGTCGAGGTTCTCACGGATAATCTCGTGCGTGCGCTCATTGGTATGCGTAATGCCGCAGCTGATCTGGCGCGCCGCTGGGGCCTTCGACAGGAAAGAAAACAGCACCGGTTCGTCATCGCCGGGCTGTTCCTCAAGCTGCGACCAGTCGATGGTGCGCCCGTCAAGGCGCGGGGGCGTTCCGGTTTTCAGGCGCCCAAGCTCAAGACCGAGGTCATCGATCCGCTCGGCCAGACGCACCGAAGGGCGATCGCCCATGCGCCCGCCCGGGTGAGACTTGTCGCCAATATGGATGACACCACGCAAGAACGTGCCCGTGGTCAGGACCACCGCGCCGGCACTTAAGTTGGAGCCGTCTTCCAGAACCACGCCCGAGACCTTGTCCGCCGACATGATCAGGTCGACCGCTTCACCCTCAACGATGGTCAGGTTCGGCGTCGCCTTCATCTCGCGCAGCATTGCTTCGCGGTAGAGCTTGCGATCCGCCTGAGCCCGCGGTCCCTGCACGGCCGGTCCCTTGCGGCGGTTCAGCAAACGGTACTGAATACCCGCCTGGTCCGCCACACGACCCATCACGCCGTCCATCGCGTCGATCTCGCGGACGAGATGGCCCTTCCCGAGCCCGCCAATCGCCGGGTTGCAGGACATGACGCCGATGCCAGCCTCGGAAAGCGTTACCAGAGCGGTGCGGGCACCCATGCGGGCGGAGGCCGCCGCGGCATCCGCGCCAGCATGTCCGCCGCCCACGACGACAACGTCGAAATCACGATGTTTCACGTGAAACACTCCTCACTTACCGATGCAGAAGCTTGAGAAGATCTCGCCTAGCAGATTCTCTACGTCGATGCGACCGATCAAAACTTCGAGCGCCCTGATTGCTGTACGGATTTCCTCAGCCGCGAGATCATAGCTGTCCGGGCCACGAGCGAGCAGATCTTTCGCGGCGTCAAGCGCGATCCGACCGTCGAGAAACGCAATCCGGTGCCGCTCCCGCGTGGCGAGCCCGGCAGCCTGGACCTTCTCGGAAAGACGCGCGCCGATCTCGGAAATCAGATGATCGAGCCCCTGCCCCGTCTTGGCGGAAATCCCATCGGACGCGCCGGACAGATCCGCCTTGGAGCGCAGCACGATATCGCCGCTGATGGGTTCAAAATCCGGCATCCCGCGCTCGTCGCTCAGGATCACGCGAAGATCCGAGGTCAGAGCTCGGTCCCGTGCACGGGCAATGCCGATCTTTTCAACCGGATCCTGGGTGTCTCGCAACCCGGCGGTGTCTAGCAGCGTTACCGGCAAGCCGGCGATCTCCATCCTGACCTCGATCACGTCGCGTGTCGTGCCCGCGATCTCGGAGGTGATGGCCGCGTCGCGGCCCGCGAGCGCGTTCAGCAAACTCGATTTTCCGACATTCGGCGCGCCGACAATGGCGACCTCGAAGCCCGTGCGGATGCGCTCGGCGCCATCCATCCCGCGAATTTCGCGATCCAGCCCGGCGATGACGCGGTCGAGGATTGCACGAACGTCGGCGGACACATCGACCGGAACCTCTTCATCGGCAAAATCGATTGTCACCTCAAGCAGCGAGGCCGCATGCACGAGATCCCGGCGCCACTCTTCGACACGATCGCCAAGAGCACCCGCAAACACGCGCAGCGCTTGGATGCGCTGACTTTCGGTCTCGGATTCGATGAGATCGGCCAGCGCTTCGACCTGAGTCAGGTCGAGCCGGTCATTTTCCAGCGCGCGTCGGGTGAACTCGCCGGCCTCTGCCATGCGCAACCCGTCCATATCTTCGAGCTCTCGCAGCACGGCACGCTGGATCGCAACGCTGCCATGGACGTGAAACTCGGCCACCGCCTCCCCGGTGAAACTGCTCCCATGCGCAAAAAGCAGGACCAGCGCCTCATCGAGCACCTGCCCCGCCCGGTCGGTCAACCGGCGCAGCGCAGCCTCGCGTGGTTTCGGCAACGCGCCACACAAGCGCTCTGCCGACGCCCAGGCCTCGGGGCCGGAAACGCGGATGACCGCTACGCCGGCTTTCCCCGGCGCACTTGCAAGCGCAAAGATCGTGTCCAAACCTGCCTCCCGGCCGGCGTCAGCTGTTCATCGAGTCGAAGAATTCCGAGTTTGTCTTGGTCTGCTTGAGCTTCGACAGAAGGAATTCGATGGCGTCGGTGGTGCCCATCGGGTTGAGGATGCGGCGCAGGACGAAGGTCTTCTGCAGATCGATCTTGTCGATGAGCAGGTCTTCCTTTCGGGTGCCCGACTTGAGGATATCGATCGCCGGGAAGACGCGCTTGTCGGCCACCTTGCGGTCGAGAACGATCTCGGAGTTGCCGGTGCCCTTGAATTCTTCGAAGATCACCTCGTCCATGCGGCTGCCGGTGTCGATCAGCGCGGTCGCGATGATGGTCAGCGAACCGCCCTCTTCGATGTTCCGCGCCGCACCGAAGAAGCGCTTCGGCCGCTGCAGGGCGTTGGCGTCGACACCACCGGTCAGGACCTTGCCCGAGGACGGCACCACGGTGTTGAAGGCACGACCAAGTCTTGTGATCGAGTCGAGAAGGATCACAACATCTCGTTTGTGCTCGACCAGGCGCTTCGCCTTTTCAATGACCATTTCCGACACCGCCACGTGGCGCGTCGCCGGTTCATCGAAGGTCGAGGAGACAACCTCGCCCTTCACCGAGCGCTGCATGTCGGTGACTTCCTCGGGGCGTTCGTCGATCAGCAGGACGATCAGGAAGCATTCCGGGTGGTTCTTCTCGATCGAGGTGGCGATGTTCTGCAGCAGAACCGTCTTACCGGTCCGCGGAGGCGCCACGATGAGCGAGCGCTGGCCTTTGCCGATCGGCGCGACGAGGTCGATGATGCGGGCCGAGCGATCCTTGATGGTCGGATCCTCGATCTCCATCTTCAGCCGCTCGTCGGGATAGAGGGGCGTCAGGTTGTCGAAAGCAACCTTGTGACGGGCGCGCTCGGGATCCTCGAAGTTGATCTTCGAGACGTCGACGAGCGCGAAGTAACGCTCTTCGTTGTCAGGCGCGCGGATTTCGCCTTCGATGGTGTCGCCGGTGCGCAGCGAATACTTCCGGATCATCTCGGGCGAGACGTAGATGTCGTCGGGACCGGGCAGATAGTTCGCTTCCGGAGAACGCAGGAAGCCGAAGCCGTCCTGAAGCACCTCGAGAACGCCGTCACCGCAGACTTCCCAGCCTTCATCCGCCCGCTCGCGCAGGATCTGGAACATCATCTCGCCCTTGCGCATGGTCGAGGCGTTCTCGATCTCGAGCTCCTCCGCCATGGCGAGCAGATCCTTCGGGCTCTGCGCCTTCAGATCAGAGAGGTTGAGCGTTTCGGTGCTCATGCTGAATCCTTTCGGGCCAAGCGTGTCGTCGGCCTCAAAACTGTCTTTCTCTGGGAAGTGATCAGCCCGGACGGGCGTCGGACTCGGATTTAGCTATCCCGAGGGGGTGAGTCAATCTTGCTGAGAGATCGAGAGGCGTGAGGCCGGGGCCTCCCTTATCTCAAGAAAGAAAGAGAAAGGATGATTTTGGTTTAGGCCCCCTCGAGTCCGGTGGATTATTGAGTTCTCTCAGAGTTTTCCCGATCCGGATTGCCTGTGGATAAAATTGTGGGGGTTATGAAGAAAGTATACAAATTATCGGAAATCTTTGTTCGTTTTCAATGCCGTGTATGAAACATGCGGTCTCGGGAAAACTTTTGGACAGGGCGGGGACCGAGGGGGGCGTCCCCAGCAGCGAGTTATCCATGCCCACAGACTCAGGAATCACCCCGGCGCGCCGTGAAAGGCCCGGGTTTTCCCCGTGCTTGCATGTCGGTGGGATTTTCCTCAGAACCATCCCCCGACAAGACCCCAAAGCTTTCGACAGGTTTTTCCACATGAGTCTGCCGTTCATCCTCGCCTCTGGGTCCGAAATCCGGGCCGAGCTGCTGCGCAAGGCGGCGGTTCCCCATCGAATCGAGCCCGCGCGCGTCGATGAATCCGCCATCCGCGACTCACTTACCGCCGAAGAGGCCTCGCCGCGCGACATCGCCGACGCATTGTCGGAGTATAAGGCCCGCAGCGTGGCCCGGAAGAACCCGGGCGCCTTCGTTCTCGGCTGCGACCAGATCCTCGCGCTTGGCAAAGAGGTGTTCGCGAAGCCCGAAACCCCGGAAGAGTGCCGGGAACAGCTCGTCCGGCTGCGCGGGCAGCGGCATCACCTCTATTCTGGGGCCGTGATCTATCAGGATGGCGAGCCGATCTGGCGTCACGTGGGCGTCGCGCGGCTGGTGATGCGCAACTTCTCGGACGCCTATCTCGACGATTACATCGCCCGGAACTGGGAGAGCGCGCGCCACTCGGTCGGTGGCTACAAGCTCGAGGAAGAGGGCGTGCGCCTTTTCGCCCGCATCGAGGGCGACCATTTCACCATTCTCGGGCTGCCGCTGCTCGAGCTCATCGCCTTTCTGCAGGTCCGGGAGATCATCGCCGCATGACCGACACGCGAATTCCACTGGCCGGGGTCATCGGGCATCCGGTCGCACACTCCCGCTCGCCGCTTCTGCATGGTCACTGGCTCAAGACATACGGGCTTCAGGGGCACTATATCCCGATGGATATCGCGCCGGAGAAGCTCGAAACCGCCTTCCGCACCCTGCCCGATTTGGGCTTTGTCGGCGTCAACGTCACCATTCCCCATAAGGAGAAGGTGATGGAGATCGCCGATCTGGTCTCCGACCGGGCGACGCTGATCGGGGCGGCGAACACCATCATCTTCCGCAAGGATGGCAAGATCCACGCCGACAACACCGATGGCTACGGTTTCATCGAGAACCTGCGCCAGGGGGCGCCGGGATGGGATCCGAAGGCCGGCCCGGCGATGGTTCTGGGCGCCGGCGGCGCTGCACGGGCGGTGATCGCCTCTCTGCTCGAGGTCGGCGTGCCCGAAATCTGTATTTCGAACCGCACCCGCAACCGCGCCGAGCAGCTGCGCGAAGAGTTCGGCGCGCGGATCCGTGTTGTCGAATGGGTGCAGGCCGGCAACGCGATGGACGAGGCGGCGCTGGTGGTCAATTCGACCTCGCTTGGCATGGTCGGAAAGCAGGAGCTGCGCGTGCCGCTTGACGGATTGCAGCCGGGGACGGTGGTCACCGATCTGGTCTACACGCCGCTCGAGACCCGGCTTTTGCGGGTCGCGCGGGAGCAGGGCTGCACCTGCGTCGATGGCCTGGGCATGCTGATCCACCAGGCGGTGCCCGGCTTTGAGCGCTGGTTCGGCAAACGCCCCGAGGTCGATGACGCGACCCGCGCCGCGATCCTGTGATGGGCTTTCTGCTCGGTCTCACCGGCTCGATCGGCATGGGCAAATCCACCACGGCGGGCTTCTTCGCCGAGGAAGGCTGCGCGGTCTGGGATGCGGATGCGGCGGTGCATCGTCTCTATTCAAAGGGCGGCGCGGCCGTTGCTCCGATGCAGGCGGAATTTCCGGATGCCATCGAGGATGATGCGATCTCGCGCGACCGTCTTCGCGCGATCATCGCGGGCGATGCGACCGCGCTGCCCCGCATCGAGGCCATCGTGCATCCGCTGGTGCAGGAAGACCGCGCCGCGTTCATCGCCGCGCATCCCGACCGGATCGTCGTGCTCGACATCCCGCTGCTCTTCGAGACCGGCGCCGACAGAGCGATGGATGCAGTCGCATGTGTCTCTATTCCAGCCCAACTCCAGCGTGAGAGGGTTCTGGCGCGGGGCACCATGAACGCCGAGGATCTCGATCGCATCCTTGCGCGACAGATGCCCAATGCTGAAAAATGCGCGCGGGCAGATTATGTCATCGAGACCGACACGCTTGAGCACGCCAAGGCTCAGGTGCAGTCTGTGATGCAGGATATCGAAAGGCGGCGACATGCGTGAGATCGTACTCGACACCGAAACCACCGGCTTCGAGCCGGAAACCGGCGACCGGATCGTCGAGATCGGCGCGGTGGAGCTCTACAATCACGTGCCCACCGGCAAGACCTATCACCAGTATATCAACCCCGAGCGCTCGATGCCTCAGGAGGCGTTCGAGGTGCACGGGCTGGGCGACGATTTCCTGCGCGACAAGCCGTTGTTTGCGCAGATCGTCGATGACTTCCTCGCCTTCATCGGCGACGCGAAGCTGGTGATCCACAACGCGACCTTCGATGTGAAATTCCTCAATGCCGAGCTGGGCTGGTCCAAGCGCCCTCTCCTGCCGAAGGATTGCGCCATCGACACGCTGGCCATCGCGCGGCGCAAGTTTCCAGGCTCGCCCGCCTCGCTCGACGCGCTGTGCCGTCGCTTCGGGATCGACAACTCGTCGCGGACGCTGCACGGCGCCCTGCTCGACAGTGAAATTCTGGCCGATGTCTATCTCGAGCTGATCGGTGGCAAGCAGCCGGATCTCGTGCTGAGCCCGGTGCGCCAGGGCGGTGGCTCCGATGGCGCGGCAGAGGATTGGCGCCCGCAGCGCCGACCGGAGCCTCTGGCGCCGCGGATCACGGAAGAAGAAAAGGCGGCTCACGCCGCCTTTGTCGAGAAACTCGGAGAGGCCGCGCTCTGGTCGCGCGGCTGAGCGCTTAGGCGTCGAGCTTCTGCTCGCCGGCGGCGGCGCTCGCCTGCTGGCGGCGCAGCAGTTCGTTGCGGTACAGCGCGACGAAATCGATCATCTCGAGGTTCAGCGGCGGGAAGCCACCGTCGCGGGTCACGTCCGAGACGATGCGGCGCGCGAAGGGGAAGATCATCCGCGGGCACTCGATCAGCAGGAACGGGTGCAGCTGCTCTTCCGGGACGTTTTCGATGTGGAACACACCGGCATAGTCCATCTCGAGGATGAACAGGGTGGTGTCGGTGCCCTTCGACTTCGACTCGACCTTGAGCTTGAGGACAACCTCGTACTGGTGATCGGCGGTGCGCTTCTTGGCGTCGAGGTTCACCTGAACCTGCACGTCGGGTTGCACTTCGCCGTTGCTGCCCTTCTGGGCCAGGATGTTCTCGAACGAGAGGTCGCGCACGAACTGCGCGAGCACGTTCATCTTCACCGGGGCCTGTGCTGCGGCCTCACCGTTTTGGGTGGCTTCTTCTGCCATGTGGTCTCACTCCTCGAAACAGGTTTGGCTATGCAATAGCAGCCCCGAGACGGCGTCTCAATGCTTCGTCCAGCCAGAGCCGGGGTGATTTGGCTTCTTGCCCTGGCCAAGCTCGGTAAACTCCCCGTCGATGACGTCGCCCTCGCCGGAATGCTGCGGGTTTTGCCGGATGTCGGGCCGCGGGCCGGGATGCGGCCCCGGACGGCCGCCCATCTCGAAGCGGGTCACGGTCACACGGCGCGAGATGTAATTCAGCACCATCTTGCGGAAGGCCGGTGTCAGAAGCGCAAAGCCCACCGCATCGGTGAAGAACCCCGGTGTCAGCAGCAGGGCCCCGGCGAGCAGGATCATCGCGCCATGGGCCAGCGGCGTGGTGGGATCCTCGAGCCGCGAGAACGAGCCCTGCAGATCGCCCATCGCCCGCAGCCCCTGCGAGCGCACCAGCCAGGTGCCGATCACCGCGGTGATGACGACGATGGCGAGCGTCGGCCAGAGGCCGATCAGGCCGCCCACCTGGATGAACAGGCCGATTTCGATCAGCGGCACGAGCAAGAATGCCAGAAAAAGCCACATATGCGGTCTCCCTTCGGGTTGGGGGCCGGTAGACTTGCCGGGACCCAGCCCCTACATAGGATTGCAACGACAAAACTTCCACGTTTGCGCGCATGAGGTGCCGATGAACACGCCGATCGTCCAGCTTCTGGTCCTTGCCGGGATCGCGATTTTCCTGATCCTGCGGTTGCGCAGCGTGCTGGGAACCCGCGACGGCTTCGAGAAGCCCCAGGCCCCCGCTCCCAGCCGCCGCGACGACACCGCGCGCGACTTCGAGGTCATCGAAGGGGGCCCCGATCGCGACATCATCGATCACGTCCCCGAAGGCAGCCCCGCCGCCGAGGCCCTGGCCAAGATGAAGCGCGCCGAGCCCTCCTTCGGCGTGGGTGAGTTCCTCTCCGGCGCGCGCGGCGCCTACGAGATGATCCTGATGGGCTTCGACAATGGCGAGATCGAGGATCTCAAGCCGTTCCTGTCCGACGAAATCTACGAGACCTTCAGCGATGTGATCGAGCAGCGCGCCCAGCAGGGTCTGACCATCGAGGCGCAGTTTGTCGGCGTACGCGAGCTGACACTGATCGACGCGACCTTCGACGACGCCGAGCGTCTGGCCGAGATCACCGTGAAATATGTCGGTGAGCTGACCTCGGTGGTGAAGAACGCCGCCGGCGAGGTGATCGAGGGCAGCCCGACTGCGGTCAAGCGCCAGAAGGATGTGTGGACCTATGCCCGCCGCATGGGCAGCGACGATCCCAACTGGCAGCTGGTCGCGACCGACGAATAATGCGACAGGCGATCCGTGCCGCGATCCTCGCCGGCATGGCACTGGCAGGCACCATGAGCGCGGCGGACACAGACACCACATACCAGATTCTCGAGTTCTCCGATCTCGACGGATGGGCGGCGGACGATCACTCCGCCGCCCTTTCGGTATTCCTCGAGACCTGTGGCGATCTCAGGGAACCCGACTGGCGCAGCCTTTGCGCGCTGGCGCGGGAAACCGACGATGCGAAAGACTTCTTCGAGCTGTTCTTCCGCCCGGTGCTGATTTCCGACGGAGCTGACGGACTCTTCACCGGCTATTTCGAGCCCGAGCTCGACGGATCGCTGATCGAGACCCCGCGCTATCGCTACCCGATCTACCGCATGCCGCCCGAAGCCGTCGAAATCCGGCCCTGGCTCGAGCGGCGCGAGATCCTGTCGACCGACGTGATGCGGGGCCGGGGGCTCGAAATCGCCTGGGTCGACGACCCGGTCGAGCTGTTCTTTTTGCAGGTTCAGGGCTCTGGCCGTATTCGCCTGCCCGACGGGCGCCATCTTCGGGTTGGGTACGGCGGGGCCAACGGCCACCCCTACCGCTCGATCGGCAAGGAACTCGTCCGGCGCGGCACCTTCGATCCGCACCAGGTTTCGGCGCAGGTGATCAAGAACTGGGTGCGCAGCAACCCGTTCGACGGCGAGGACCTGCTCTATCACAACCCGTCCTACGTCTTCTTTCGCGAGGTGAGCGAAGTGCCCGCCGAGCGCGGTCCGCTCGGTGCGATGAACCGCTCGATCACCACGCTGCGCAGCATCGCCGTCGATCCCGCCTTTACCCCGCTGGGCGCGCCGGTCTGGATCGAGAAGGCCGGGGCCGAGCCGCTTCACCGGCTGATGATCGCGCAGGATACCGGCTCGGCGATCAAGGGCGCGCAGCGGGCCGACATCTTCTTCGGCACCGGCGATGCTGCGGGGCGTCGGGCGGGCGAAATCAAGGATCCGGGCCGCCTCGTGGTGCTTCTGCCGATCCAGCGCGCCTACGCGTTGCTGCCGGAATCGGTGCTATGAGAAAGCGGCGGCTGCGACCGGAGGAGCTGGAGCTATGGCAGCAGGTGGCCAGATCCGCCGAGCGCCTGCCGGGGCAGAAACCGGCGCCAGAGCCCGAAGAGGCCGCGAGCCGGCGGCCGCCGCGCAAATCGCCGCCGCCAAGAGATCCCCTGCCCTCTTTCGATCTCGGCAGCCGGTCGCAACCGGCGCCCGAACATCACGATTTCCTCGGCACCACCTCGGACCGGCTGGCGCGCGATCCGGTGCGCATGGACTCTAAGGCGTTCACCCGGATGAAGCGCGGCAAGCTGGTCCCGGAGTCGCGCATCGACCTGCACGGCATGACCATCGATCAGGCCCATCCCGAACTGATCCGCTTCATCCTGACCTCGCAGACCCGCGGCTTGCGGCTGGTGCTGGTGATCACCGGCAAGGGCATGCGCGAGGATCCGCACGATCCGATGCCGCGCCGGCGCGGTGTCCTGAAGACGCAGGTGCCGCAATGGCTGCGCCTGCCGCCGGTGGCGCAGGCGGTGCTTCAGGTCTCCGAGGCGCATGGCAAGCATGGAGGCTCGGGCGCCTATTACGTCTATCTGCGCAAGCGCCGCTGAGGCTCAGAGATCCGCGAGGATCTGCTCGGAATGCTGGTCGAGATAGATCCGCAGCCACGGCGTGAACCGCTCAGGCTCGTCACGCGTCTGCCGATGCAGATCGTCGAGCGCGACCCAGTCGGTGTCCATCACCTCGTCCGGGTTCGGCGCGATCTCCAGCCCCTCGGGCGCATGGCCCACGAAAATGTCGACCAGCTCGTGCTCGATCATGCCGCCGCCCACGTCGGCACGGTACTCGACCTGGCCGCGAGGGCTGAGCGCGACGCCCTCGATCCCAAGCTCTTCGCGCAACCGGCGCAGGGCACAGTCGAGCGGCGCCTCGTCCCAATGCGGATGGGTGCAGCAGGTGTTCGCCCAGAGCCCCGGCGTGTGATACTTGCCGAGCGCCCGGCGCTGGATCAGCACCGCGTCGCCGCGCAGCAAAAAGACCGAGACGGCCTTGTGCCGCAGGCCCTTGAGATGCGCCTCGAGCTTGTCGACCGGCGTCAGCGTGCCGTCGACCCATGCGGGGATGTCGTTGGTCATGGCGCTTCTTTCCAATGCCATGCGGGCGGCGTCAAGCCGCACTGCCATTTGGTCGCAGACGGGCGGTCCGGCTATTGTTGAGCCGCGCGACACTGCGCTAGGTTTTTGTCCGGAGATACGTCACGGGAGACAAAATCCATGAAACTCAAGATAGCCACGGCCATCGCCGCAGTGACTCTTGCAGGCAGCGCCATCGCTCAGGAGGCCGGCGACGCCGCCGCGGGCGAGGATCTTTTCGGCAAGCGCTGCCGGTCGTGCCACATGATCGTCGACGATGCCGGCGAGACCATCGTCAAGGGCGGCCGCACCGGCCCGAACCTTTACGGCGTGATCGGCCGCGAGGCCGGCGCGGTCGAGGATTTCCGCTACAAGAAATCCATCGAGGAAGCCCGCGCCAAGGGTCTGGTCTGGGATGAGGCCACTTTCGAGGCCTACGTTCAGGACCCGAGCGGTTTCCTCAAGGAATACCTCGATGACAGTGGCGCGCGCTCGGGCATGAGCTTCAAGCTGCGCGAAGGTGCCGCGGACGTGTATGCTTACCTCGCCTCGCTCAGCGGCGAGATGTGATCCTGCTGTAACGGTCCGGAGCGGCGGAGCCAGGACCGCCGCGACCGGAGCAACGAAAAAGGGCGCATCCTCGGATGCGCCCTTTGCATTTCAAACTGTCGCCGGGGATCAGTTGGCGAGACCGGCGATCTGCTGCGTGGTGCCGAAGGCGGTGCCGATCAGCGAGAACAGCGTCCGGGTCTGGCTGAGCGGGGATTCGGTGGCCAGCACGGTGTCGCCCGGGTTCAGGGTGAACTTCCGCGCCGAGAACAGCCCGTCCGCCGAGGTCAGATCGAACACGAACACCACTTGCTGCATGTTCGGAGCGCTGCCATCGGAGCGCAGCTGGTGCACATCGTATTCGCGCAGGATCAGGACACCCTGGGGGTCGGCGCGGGTATCTGCGAGACCGCCAAACAGTGCGACGGATTCGATGGCCGAAACCTTGTCCTTCGGGAAGTCGATCAGCGCTTCCGTGCCCGAGGCGCCGATGGCGGTGAAGGTCTTCTTGTCTTCCTCGATGATGACGGTGTCACCGGGCATCAGCAGGGTGTTGCGCGTGCCGTTGTCGAGCAGGTCTTCCGCCGAGGTCTCGTAGGTCGAGCCGTCTCGCAGCAGCCGCACGCGCGGATTGTTGAGGCTCGGGCTGATGCCGCCGCCATCCGCGATCAGGCCGAGGATCTTGTAGTTGCGCGAGGGCATCGGGTAGGCGCCGGGCCTTGCCACGCCGCCGACCAGTTCGACCGAGTTGCTGCGGCCCTGATGCAGGCTGAGCTGCACCTGCGCCGAGGGCGCGATCTGCATCAGCTGGTCCTGGATGCGGGCGCGCGCCGCCTGCGGTGTGAGACCGCGGATATGCACGTCATCGACATAGGGAACAAAGACCGCGCCGTTGGGGCCGACCTCGACCCCGGTCAGCGCCGCGGACTTGGCGGTGGCGGCGGTCAGCAGGGAGTTTTCCTGGCTGTCCCAGATCACGATATCGACCTTGTCACCGGTCTGGATGACGCTCGAGTTCGTGCCGGAGGAGGTTCCGGGCCAGGCGTATTCGTTTTCCCAGCCGGTGCGCGGCCAGGTGGCGATCATCGGCATGTTCGCCCGGGTCACCGGGATCACCTGGAACGAGGGGTTCTCAACGTTGTATTCGTTGATGATCTCGGACTGGACGGCCGCGCCGCGGGGCAGCTGTGAGCAGCCGGCGGTGATCAGGATCAGGAGCGCAGCGAGAATTTTGTGTGGTCTTGGCAATACAGGGGCCCTCGGAAATCCTTTGGTCGTATCACAGGCTTTCTTAGCCTTTGTCGCAGGTGTTAGACAATCTTCTATCGTCGGAAACGCCAATCGGACAGGTAATCGTGACAGTATCAGCGTTTTGCCAGCGGGACAGGCGAAAACCGGCCACCCGATGCGTCAGGCCCCATCCGGCGGAGGCGCGCGCATGACGTTCTCTAAACGTGCTTTCGATGTGGTTCTGTCCTGCCTTCTCATCGTGGTTCTGTCACCGGTGATCGTGGTCATTGCCCTGCTGATCCTGATTCGGGACGGCGGGCCGGTCCTCTATCTCTCGGAACGCATGAAGACGCCGGACGAGGGCTTCCGGCTGTGGAAATTCCGCACCATGACAACGGATCTTCATGACAGTGGCGTGTCGGGCGGCGACAAGGCCAACCGGATCACCCGCACCGGCGGCATGTTGCGGCGCTATCGGCTCGATGAGCTGCCCCAGCTCTGGAATATCCTGCGCGGCGATATCAGCTTCGTCGGGCCACGCCCGCCCTTGCGGCGCTATACCGAGATGTTTCCCGACCTCTATGTCGAGGTGCTGAAATCGCGCCCGGGTGTCACCGGGCTTGCGACGCTGGCCTTCCACCGCACCGAAGAGCGCCTGCTCGCGCCCTGCAGCAGCAAGGAAGAGACCGAGGCGGTTTATTGCCGGCGCTGCGTGCCGCGCAAGGCGCAGCTCGACCTGATCTATGCCCGCCGGCGCAGCCTGTGCTACGACGCGCGGCTGATGCTGGCGACGGTGCTCCGCCGCATCTCACTGCACTGATTGCCGCCGGTTATCGCCGGATCTTGTGCATCGCGACATAGCCGAGGTTCTGCCCCAGCCATTGCCGTGAGGCGAGCACGTCTCCGTCGTTCGAGACAACGTAGTAATCCACGAACGGCGGGCCGTCGGCGCTTTCGCAGGCGGCGACCACTTCCGTCGCCATGCCCTGCACGAGGCCCATGGAGACCTCGACCGGTTTGTCGGGCTCGACGCCACAGCGGTAGGTGAGCACCTCGGTGACATCCTCTGGCGTCAGGAAACGCTGAATATACGTCGCCTGCCCGGTCCGGCGCGCCCGTACCAGTTCGAGCAGCGCCGCCTCGTCGGTCGACATCAGATCGCCGCTGAGGCCGCGCGTGCCGGTGATCATGCCGTTGCGCATGGTCACCGCCTGACGACCGACGTTGGCGTAGGTGTCATAGGGTCCGTTCTGCTCGATCCGGATCAGCAGCGTCTGCGAATCCCGGTCCGTCACGCTGAGGAAGGCGACGGGCAGGTCGGTCGCCGTCAGGGTCCGGACGATGCTTTCCTGGCTGACGCGCGAGGGTGTTCCCTTGCCGCCGAAGATCGCGCCGTAGGCCGGTTTGAGCGGAAAATCGTAATACGGGTCGTTGCTGCAGCCGACCAGCGCGGTGCTCAGCCCGAGAACCGCGGCAAGACGCGGAAACAGTCGCGAAATCATCGCCAGAATCTCCCCCAGGAGTTGGCGACATCGGGCTCGTGCCACGTGCGCACCTGTTCATAGAGCCGGCTCGAGACATTGAGCCGGGCGCCGCCGTCACGCTGCACCGAGCGGATGGTGAAGGTATCGGTCCCGCGCGAGGGTTGCGCCGTGCCGATCGCGAAGGGAACCGTCAGCATGATGCCCTTGTCGAACGAGCCTTCGCCGAACTCTTCCTCCGAGACATCGGTGAAGGTGGCAAAGGCGCCGACCCGCCAGCCATTGGCGAATTCGCGCGACAGGGTGAAGGTCGCGCCGTAGTCGCCGGCGAGATAGCGGCCGACATCGACCTGACCGTGGAACCCGTTGCCAAAGGCGTAATAGCCCGAGACATGGCCGTTCACGTCGGGGATCTCGCGTTCGATGCCGGAGACCGGATCGACGGTGACGTTGTCCTGAAGCCCGAACAGGCCGTCATAGGCGCGACGGCGCACGTAGTTCAGCTCGGCGCCGAGGGCGAAGCGGCTGTCGGCGGGTTTCCAGAGCACCTCGCCCGACACGCCGGCATACATCCGCTCGAGATAGCCGACGCTCAGACGGCTGTAGAAATCGGGGCCCGGGCGGCCGTAGAAATCCAGCGTCAGGCGGCTGATCGCGGGATCGCCCTGCTCGGCATATTCCTTGTAGTCGGTTCGAACGCGCGGCAGCAGCGACTCGGATTCCCGCGTGATGCTGTCGAGATTGCCGAAGACCTTCTTCTTGATCGCGCCCGAGAGCACGATGTTCGGCCGCAGCTCCCAGCTCGCCGACAGGCTCGCGCCGACGTCGATGCGCAGCGGGGCTTCCGGGTCGAAGGTGGCGTAATCGTAGTAGGGCGTCAGCTTCCAGGTGAAGCGCGGGAATTCCTCGAGATCGGGCGAGAGTCCGCGGCCATAGGCATCGGTGATCTTGGTCCGCGCCAGCATCTCGACCGCGGCGTCGTTCTCGAGCGCCTCGAGATCGCTGCGCTGCAGGATCACCGCCGACATCGGGATGCCGTTCTCGGTCGGCACGATGACGAATTCCTCGACCGAGGCGGGCATCAGCCGGGTCATGACCCTTGCGGTGCGGCCGATGGCCTGCGCAGGGGCGCCGTAGGTCGGGTTGCGCAGCTGGACGGTTGCCGTGCGCGCCGTCAGGTCGAAACCAACGAGGTCGATCTTCTCGCGCTCGAGGCTCGAAGCGAGCCGCTGCTTGGTGCCTGCCTCGGCGCTCGCGAGATCTGTCGTCCAGCCAAGATCCGAAGCCGTTTCGGGCGCCCGCGGCTTGACCGGCAGGCCACCGGTCTCGGCGCCGCCGGGGGTGCCGAGGGTCTTGGGGTTGAACGGATAGCTGAGCTGGAGCCCGAAGGTATCGCCGTAGGCGTAGTAGAGCGACAGCTGCGAGTTGTTGTCGAAGCGGTACTGCACCCCGACATTGACCGGCGAGTTGTGGTTGAAATCGCTCTTCGCGGTTTCCTGGTCATACTGGTCCGAGGAGTATTCAAGCTCGAACGTCAGGCGGTCGTTCGGCGAATAGCTGATGCCGGCGAAAGGCGCGACATCGCCGCGAAACCAGCGGTCATAGGTCGGGATGCCGCCGCGGCCGAGGATGGTTTCGGGGCGGGTGCCGAAGGTCGCGATGGGATCGTAGCTGCCAAGCCGCCCCCATCCCAGACCGCCGGTGACCTTCAGGCCCTTTGCCAGCGTCTTGGTGGCGACGATGTATTCGCCGCTGTAGATACCGGTGCCGATGAAATCCTGCAGACCGACGGCGATCGCCGGGCGCATCCGGGTCTCGCTCAGAAGCTGAAGGCGGATGTCGAAGCTGCGGTCGTAATAGACCCCGTCGACGCTCGACGGGTCGTCGAAATTCTCGATCCCGGTATAGCGGAACGTGCCGGTGAGCCACGGCGTGATCTGGAAGGCCAGCGAGCCGCGGTTGCTGTCGGCAATGCGGCCGTAGGTCAGGCCGATGGTCGCGTCGGGCGCCATCTCGGCGGTCGGCATGTCGATCAGACCGGGCGAACCATAGGTGTTGTAGCTCGGGAAGGTCTGCGAATAAGCCGCCCCCGTGACAAGCATGACCCCCGCGGCGGTCGCCACGACGCCAATGCGTCTCGCTCTTTTTGCTGCCCCAGCCGCCATTCAGCAGACCCCGTGTTCCGTAAGGTTCCTCGGCCTTACAGCTATTCGGAAACCGGTCATCTGTCTATCTGCAGGAGACTCGCGCTCGCGGTTTGTGGGATTCTCGGCACGTCTTCGCCCGTGAATGCGCTAACAGTTTTAAACGTTAAGCCAAGGGTAACTGCCGCTCCGCTAGACCCCTGCCCGGGGTGAAAGACAAAGGTGGTGGAACATGGCGGTCGACAGCAATGTCGCCCCGGTCATCATCAAGAAGAAGAAGGTTTCGGGCGGTGACGGGCATCACGGCGGCGCATGGGAGGTCGCCTATGCGGATTTCGTCACTGCCATGATGGCCTTCTTCATGTTGATGTGGCTACTGAACGCGACAACTGAAAAACAGCGCAAGGGGCTGGCGGACTATTTCAGCCCGACGATCGCGGTGAACCGCGTATCCGGTGGCGGGGATGGCAGCCTCGGGGGCGAAAGCATCTTTTCCGAGAACGTGCTGCCGCGGGTCGGCACCGGCGCGACCAGCCTCCGGCCGACCTCGCAGAACGCCGCAAGCGGCGCCGGACGGCTCGGCGATGACGGGGCCGAGGCCCCGAAGGACGAGGCTCTCGAGGCGGTCGAGGATCTGCTGATGGGGCATGGCGGTGAAAGCATGATCACCGACAACCTGATGCGCCACATCGTGACCCGCGTCACCGATGAGGGGCTGGTGGTCGAGCTGTTCGCGACCGAGGACGCCCCGCTGTTCGATCCCGGCGGCGCCCCGACCGAGCTGTTGCGCGCGCTGTCGGGCGTGATCGCCCGGGTGTCGGGGATGGTCAGCAATCCGCTCGCCATCGAGGGGCATGTGGGTGCCTATCCCGTCGTGCTTGCCCGCGATCCTTCATGGGAGGTCTCGACGCGCCATGCCGACCGCTTCCGCGAGCTGCTGCTCTCCGACGGGCTCGAGAAGGCCCGGATCAACCGGGTCACTGCGCACGCGGATCGCGAACCCTCCGAGAGCAACCCGATGGACCCGCGCAACACCCGGCTCGAGATCATCTTCCTGCGCAGCTGAGCGGCCGGAGATGTGCTTCGGATTTTAGCTGTTAGGGCCGGGTTAAGCCGCAGCCTCTAACTCTGGTGACGAGTTCTTCGAAGGTGACAGCAGAAAGGCGCGTCCATGACCATTTCTTCGTCTCTCAATGCCGGCGTTTCGGGACTGTCGGGCAATGCCAGTCGCCTCAGCGCGATCTCCGACAACATCGCCAACTCCTCGACCTACGGCTATCGCCGGGTCGAGACGGATTTCACCGCGCTGGTGATGTCCAGCGGGCGTCAGCGCGCCTACACCGCCGGCGGCAGCTCGATCGACAATCTGCGGCTGGTCGACGAGGGCGGCGCGATTGTCTCGACCAGCAATGCCACGGATCTCGCGGTGGACGGCATCGGCATGCTGCCGGTGGCATCGCAATCGCAGTTCGAGGCGACGGGCGAGCCCGAGCTGCTGCTCACCTCGACCGGTTCGTTCCGGATTGACGAGAACGGCTATCTGGCAAGCGAGAACGGGTACTACCTGATGGGCTGGCCCGCGGCTCTCGATGGGACGATCCCGCCCTACCCGCGCGACACGATCAACGGGCTGGAACCGGTCAAGTTCAGCCTCAGCCTCACCGGCGACCCGACCACCTCGGTCGATATGGCACTGAACCTGCCGGCCACCGCCACGCAGGCCGGCGCGGGAGGCGATGCCGAGTATCTCGAGATCGAGTATTTCGACAATGTCGGCATCTCGCAGAGCATCTCGATCACCTTCACGCCAACGGTGCCCGCCACTGGGATCTCGAACGAGTGGACCATGGTGATGACCGACAGCGCGCAGGACGGCGCGGTGATCGGCGAGTATACCATCACCTTCGACGACACGACCGGCGCGGGTGGCACGATCGCCACCGTGGCCGATATCACGGGCGGTGCCTACGATGCCGCCACCGGCCTTTTCACCGTCGACGTGGCAGGCGGCCCGATCGAGTTCGATATCGGTGCGGCCGGCACCACCGGCGGCCTGTCGCAGCTTGGCGACAGCTTCGCGTCGATCTCGATTTCCAAGGACGGCTCCTCGGTGGGCAACATGGTCTCGGTCGAGGTCGACGAGAACGGCTATGTCAGCGCGCTCTACGACAGCGGCCAGAGCCAGGTGCTGTATCAGGTCCCGCTAGTCGACCTGCCCAATTACAACGGCATGATTGCGGTCGACGGCTCGACCTTTCGGCCCTCGCCGGACAGCGGGTCCTTCTTCCTCTGGGACGCGGGCGATGGCCCCACCGGCAGCGTGAAATCCTACGCGCGGCAGGAATCGGCCACCGACATCGCGCAGGAACTGACCGACATGATCCGCACCCAGCGCGCCTATTCCTCGAACGCCAAGGTGATCCAGACCGTCGACGAGATGCTGCAGGAAACCACCAACATGAAGCGCTGAGCCCGGTAGCGGGATCGGCGCCTGACCGGAGGGCGGAAAATGTCATTGAGCGGAGCACTGTCCAACGCCCTAAGCGGGCTCACGGCCAACAGCCGCGCCGCCGGTCTGGTGGCCTCGAACATCGCCAACGCGACGACGGAGAGCTACGCGCGGCGTACGCTCGATCTCACCTCGCGCGCCCTGGGAAGCTCCGGCGGAGTGCTGATAGACGGCGTCACCCGCCATGTCGATCTCGCGGTGCTGGCGGACCGGCGTCTGTCGGATGCGCAATCCGGCTTTGCCGACGGGATGCAGAGCTTTTCCAGCCGTATCGAGACGCTGCTCGGCGCCTCCGACAGCGCCGGCTCGCTGGTGGGGCGCTATGCCGCCTTCGAGACCGCGCTGCTCTCGGCGGCCTCCGACCCGTCCTCGGACCAGCGCCTCACACTTGTCGCCCAGCGCGCCGAGGATTTCACCACCATGCTCAACGAGGTCAGCGAAGAGATCCAGGATGCGCGCACCGATGCGGATTGTATGATCGCCGTCCAGGTGGATCGCCTCAACAGCGCGCTGGGCCGGGTGTCGGAGCTCAACATCGCGATCGGCGACAGCCTGCTGCGCGATGGCGATCCGGCGTCGCTGATGGATCAGCGTCAGCGCGTGATCGACGACATCTCGGACATCGTGCCGCTGCGCAGTGTCGCGCGCGACAACGGAGCGCTTGCGCTCTATGCGGCGTCGGGCACCGTTCTGCTCGATCCGGACTTCCACAGTGATCCGGTCGAGATCAGCTTCGCCCCGCAAGACCCGGTCACGGCCGATCTGAGCATCGGCGGCGGCGGACTGTCCGGGCTCGAGATCAATGGCCAGCCGATCAACAGCAGCAATGACGGCCCGCTCGGCGGCGGGAGCCTCGGCGCCCAGTTCCAGATCCGCGATCTGGCCGGACCCGAGATGCAGGCGGTGCTTGACGGCATCGCCCGCGACCTGATCGACCGCTTCGCTCCGGGTGGGCCCGATACCACGCTCGCCGCCACCGATCCCGGACTTTTCACCGATGCCGGCTCTGCCCTTGATCCGATCGATGAGACCGGCCTCGCCGGGCGCATTGCACTCAACGCGCTCGTCGATCCGGCGGGCAGCGAGGTCTGGCGTTTGCGCGATGGCCTCGGCGCGGCAACCCAGGGCCCGGTGGGCGAGGCGCGCCTGCTGCAGGGCTACTCCGACGCGCTCAAGGATCTGGTCAGCCCGGGCTCGACCGCGCTGGGCACCGGGGCGCAGAGTTTCGCCCAACACGTCGCCGATTTCCACGCCGCCATCGCCGCCGCCCGGCTTCGGGCCGATGGCGAGCAGAGCTTCAGCAGCGCCCAGAACACCGCGTTGAAGGAGCTGGAACTGTCGAAAGGGGTCGATACCGATGCTGAGCTGCAGGATCTGCTGCGCATCGAGCAGCACTACGCGGCGAATGCGCGGGTCATCACCGCGGTGGACGAGCTGATGCAGACCCTGCTGAACATCTGAGGCTGAACACCCGAGGAGGCGCGAATGGACACTGTCGGAGATCTTGCCAGAACGCTGGTGCTGCGCACGCATCAGACCCGTCTCAACCGCGATCTCGACCGGCTCGGCACCGAGATTGCCACCGGCTTCGTCAGTGATCCGGTTGCACATCTCGGCGGCGACGTCTCGACCCTGCTCTCCATCGACCGGCGCCTGACGCAGCTCGAAACCTACCGGGTCAATACCACCGAAGCCGCCTTCCTCACCGGCACGATGCAGACCACGCTGGAAGAGATTCAAACCCGCTCCGAGCTGCTTTCGCAGGTGCTGCTCGCGGTCGAGCTCACCCCGAACGACGAGATGTTCCGCACCCTCTCGACCGAGGCTGGCAATGCGCTTGGCCATTTGCTCAACGGTCTCAACCGTTCGGTCGCCGGCCGTTTCCTGTTCTCGGGCACTGCCACCGATACCCCTTCGGTGATCGACAGAGAGGCAATGATCGCCGAGCTTCAAGCCGCGCTGGCCGGTGTCACCGCCGCCGCCGATGTTGAAACCGCACTCGACACATGGTTCGACGCCGCTGGCGGCGGCTTCGAGACTGACGCCTATCTCGGCGCGACCACCTCGCTCGCACCGCTGCAACTGAGCGCGACCGAAAGCGCCAGCGTCGATATCCGTGGCGACGATCCGGTGTTTCGCGACGTGATGAAGGCGATGGCCAAGGCCGCGCTGGCAAGCGACGGCTCGCTGACCCTGAGCGGCGCCGTCAAGGTTGAGCTTATCTCGACCGCCGCGCTCGATCTGCAGACCGCGATGGCGAGCATGGTCGAACTGCGCGCCGGTCTCGGGACGCTGGAACAGCGGATCGAGGAAACCACCGCGCGCAACGCGGCGGAGCGGACCGCCACCAGCATCGCGCGGCTCGACCTGGTCGGCACCGACCAGTTCGAGACCGCCACACGCTACGAGAACACCCGCGCCCAGCTCGAGAGTCTCTATGCCATCACCGTGCGGTCCTCGCGCATGTCGCTGGTGGAGTTCCTGAGATGATCCGGTCCCTCGTCGGTTGCGCCATTGCGGTGACGTTGGTCTTCACGGCCCAGATCGCGGCGGCGCAGGCGGTGCGGATCAAGGATCTGGTCGAATTCGATGGCGTGCGCTCCAACGATCTCGTCGGCTATGGGCTGGTGGTCGGGCTCAACGGCACGGGCGACGGGTTGCGCAATGCGCCCTTCACCGAAGAGATCATGCAGAACATTCTCGAACGCCTTGGCGTCAACGTGACCGGCGAGCAGTTTCGGCCCCGCAACGTGGCGGCGGTCTTCGTGACCGGTCGCCTGCCGCCCTTCGGGCGTGCCGGCAGCCAGATCGACGTGACGGTTTCGGCCATCGGGGATGCCAGCAGCCTGCTGGGCGGAACCCTGATCATGACCCCGCTCAACGCCGCCGATGGCCAGATCTATGCCGTTGCGCAGGGCACTGTGATCGCGGGTGGGGTCAATGCCGAGGGCGATGCCGCGCGGGTGGTTCAGGGGGTGCCGACCTCGGGCATGATCCCGGCGGGCGCTCGGATCGAGCGCGAGGTCGAATTCGCCGTCTCCGACCTGTCGACCCTAAGATTGGCCCTGCGAGAGCCCGACTTCACCACTGCGGCGCGGATCGAAGCGGCGATCAATCGGCGGGTCGGGCGCCGCGCGGCAGAGATGCTCGACGCGGGCACCGTCTCGGTGACCCTCGGTCAGACCGGGATCGGATCTCCGGCGCAGGCGGTGGTCGCGATTGAAAATCTGCCGGTGGAGCCGGAACGGCGCGCCCGCGTCGTGGTCGATCAGCGTTCGGGCACCATCGTGATGGGCGAGGATGTGCGGATCTCGCGTGTGGCTGTGTCTCAGGGCAACCTGACCCTGCGGATCGAGGAAACCCCGATTGCCGTCCAGCCGAACCCCTTCGCCGAGGGCGAGACGGTGGTGGTCCCCCGCACCGGCGCCGACATCGTCGAAGAGCCCGGGATCGGGCTGGCCGAGGTTCCGGGCGGCACCTCGCTTTCCGAGGTGATCGCGGGGTTGAACGCACTCGGCGTTTCGCCGCGCGACATGATCGACATCCTCAAGAGCATCAAGGCCGCCGGCGCGCTGCATGCGGATTTCCTCGTGATGTAGCTGCTCGAGGCGCTGGCGCTGAGGGTTTGTTAACCGCCGCTGCGCTAGCACTTAGGGCAGACGAAGGCAGCCTTGCGGAAATGGTGAAGGAGTCGCCGTAATGATGGGAATCATCGGGATCGTCGTGATCTTCGGCATGGTGTTCGGTGGTTATCTGCTTGCCGGGGGCAAGATGTCGATCATCCTGAAATCGCTCCCGTTCGAGATGATGATGATCGGCGGTGCCGCGCTCGGCACCTTTCTGATCGGAAACGATGGCAGCGTCGTCAAACACACGCTCAAAGACGTGGGCAAGGTGTTCAAGGGCGTGAAATGGAAGCCTGGCGACTACAAGGATCTTCTCTGCCTTCTGTTCGAGCTGATCCGCCTGGCGCGGCAAAGCCCGGTGGCCATCGAAGAGCATGTCGAATCGCCGGACGAGTCTGCCATCTTCTCGCGCTACCCCAAGATCCAGGGCGACAAGATCGCGATCGAATTGATTTGCGACACCATGCGCTCGATGTCGATGAACTACGACGATCCTCATCAGGTCGAAGAGGTGCTCGACAAGCGGATCGAGGCGCTTGAACATCATCGCATGCACTCCAGCCACGCGCTGCAGGCGATGGCGGATGGTTTGCCGGCGCTTGGCATCGTGGCTGCGGTGCTCGGAGTGATCAAGACGATGGGGTCGATCGACCAGCCTCCCGAGGTTCTGGGCAAGCTGATCGGTGGCGCCCTGGTGGGCACCTTCCTCGGCGTGTTCCTCGCCTATGGCTTCGCGGGCCCGTTCGCGGTGAAGGTCAAGGCGGTGGTCGAGGAGGATCTGCATTTCTATCAGCTGATCCGCGAGGTTCTGGTCGCCAACCTGCACAATCACGCCACCAATATCTGCATCGAGGTCGGCCGCCAGAACACTCCGGCGCATTTCCGACCAAGCTTCACCGATCTCGAGGAAGCCCTGAAAAACGTCAAGCAGGCGGCGGCATGATCCGGGCGGCGCTGCTTGCTCTGTTGTTTTCGCTGCACGCGGGCGGCGCGCTGGCACAGGAGATCCGCGTCCGGTCCGGGGAGCATGGCGCGTTCACCCGGTTGGCCTTCGATATCCCGGTCGGAACCGAATGGCAGCTGGATCAGGTTGCGCCGCGCGAGATCGAACTGCGCTTTGCCGGCAGGAGCTTTACGTTCGACAGCAGCGGCGTCTTCGACCGGATCGATACCGCGCGCCTTGCCAGTCTCGAACAGACGCCCGGGGGCGCCGGTCTTGACCTCGGACTCGGGTGCGCCTGCGTTGCAGAGGCCTTCCTTGCGGCGCCGGACATGCTGGTGATCGACATCCGCCCGGGCGAGGCGGCGGAGACGGCCACGCCAGAAACGCCGGGGGGCGCGCAGCAAATGCCCCTGTCCGAGATCCGGGTCGGTGCGCTGCCAGGGATCGGCCCGGCGCCTGCGCGCGACCCGCTGCTTCCCGGATTCGCGCCTCAGCCGGCAGCTTCCGAAGCGGAGCGGTCGGCAGCCGAAACCGTCGCCCCGGCAGGAGAGCTGGATCCGGCGGCGCTCGAACGACGCTTGGCCGAGCAGCTGGCTGTTGCCGCCACAGACGGTCTGCTTTCGCCCGGTTTGCGCCCGTTTCAGGCGACTCCGTCAGATGAGCAGTCGCAGTCACCATCAGAAAACCGCGCTGCCGCGGCATCGCCGCCGGATCTCGCGGGCCACGGCGCTGCGATCGAGGCCTCTATCCTCGATCGAGACCCCTCCGACATGCGGGCGCGTGTTCGGATCGGGGGTACCGGCTGCGTTGCGGACGCGGCGCTCGAGGTCTCGCCCTGGGGAGACGAGCAAACCTTCGCGACGGCCCTTCCGGACCTGCGCAAGCGGCTCTACGGTGAGTTCGACGCCCTCGATCCGGAGGTCCTCGCCGAGCTGGTTCGCGCCAATATCTATATCGGGTTCGGGGCCGAGGCGCGCGCGCTGCTGGAAATGGCGCCCGAACACCGCGATCCCGTGCTCTACGCGCTCGCGGGGATCGTCGATGGCGAAGCCGATCGCGCCGGTGTGTTTGCGGGCCAGACCGATTGTGCTGGGCCGGCATCGCTTTGGGCCTTGGCCGGGGCGCCCGTGCTGCCGCGCGACGCCCAGGTCGACCACAGGGCGATCCGGCGTGGATTCGAGGCTTTGCCCGACACGCTGCGCAAGGTGCTCGGCCCCACGCTGGCAACCCGTCTTGCCGAGGCTGGCCATCCCGAAGCCGGGCGCAATCTGCTCGCACGTCTGCAGCGTTCGGGCGGCGCCCCGGAGGAGGACATGCGCTTCAGTCAGGCTCAGATCGACCGCTTGGAAGGCGCGGTGGACGAGGCGACATCGGCCCTCGCAGATCTGTCACACAGCGCTGGCGCGCATGCGCCCGATGCGGTCGCCGCGACCATCGAACTGGCCTCGTCGCAGGGAGCGCCGGTGACGACCAGGATGACCGATCTCTCCGCCGCCTATTCGACCGAATTGCGCGCCACCGAGAAGGGACCGGATTTGTGGCTTGCCCATCTGCGGGCGCTGTCCGCGAATGACCTGTTTCAGGAGGGGTTCGCCACCTTCCGCCAAGGCACGGATATGCCCGAGGAGACCCGAAAGACGGGGGCATCGGAACTGCTCCTCTCTCTTGCAGAGCGCGGCTCGGACACCGCTTTTCTGCAAGAGGCTGTTGCGCGACGGGCCACGTTCGAGACGCTTGTCTCCGGGGCGGTCGCGCTTGCGGTTGCGGGCCGGTTGCTCACCCTTGGTCTTCTTGACGAGGCGTTGGTCTGGGCGACGCTCCCGACGATCGAGCGGGACAATCGTGACAGGCGGCTTCTGCTGTCGAAGGTTCATCTCGCGCGATCCGATCCGCAACAGGCCGAGATCGCCCTCATCGGCCTGCAGGGGGAGGATGCGCTTGCGCTGCGGGCCCGGGCGCGCGCCATGATGGGCGATTACGATTACGCGCAGACCGCGTTCGGCGCGCTGGGCGAAACCGGAGAGGCCCGAACGGCAGCCTGGCTGGCCGGGGACTGGGGGGCGCTTGCCGGCGAGGAGGATGCGATCTCGGCGACGGCGGACCTGGTCGAGTCCGAGCTTCCCGCCAGCACTGGCGCAATTCCGAGTCTCGAGCTTGCCGAGGCGCTCGCGACCTCCGGGGCCGAGACCCGCGACACGCTCCGCGCCCTGCTCGACCAGACCCGGCTGGCGGAGGATTGACCATGAGAGCCGACCGTCCGGGAACCGCCTCGCCTTGGCCGTTCGTGTCTCAGCGCTGTTTCCGTTCAGCGGTCCGAGCGGGTCCACGGGTGGCCCGGCCCGCGGCCGCAAGCCGCGCGGAACCGGGCCCAGGCTGATGGCGCCGGGCATGTTCTTCAAACCAACCGTTCTGCTCGCGGTCGCGCTGATGGCGGTCATCGTGATGATGATCCTGCCGGTGCCTGCCTGGGTGCTCGATGTCGGTCTCGCGGCGTCGTTCGGCCTCGCGATCCTGATCTTCACGGTCACCCTGTTCATCGAGCGCCCGCTCGATTTCTCGGCGTTCCCGACCATCCTGCTCGCCTCGCTCATGCTGCGGCTTTCGCTCAACGTGAGCTCGACCAAGCTGATCATCGGTCAGGGTCATACCGGCACCTCCGCCGCCGGCGATGTGATCGAGGGCTTCGCCAATTTTGTCATGGGTGGCAGCGTCTTTCTTGGCCTCGTCGTTTTCGGCGTGCTGATGATCGTGAACTTCGCGGTGATCACAAAGGGGGCCGCGCGCATGGCCGAGGTGGGTGCACGCTTTGCGCTCGACGGTATGCCTGGCAAACAGCTTGCGATCGGCAGCGACATGTCCGCCGGGGCCATCGATCATGCCGAAGCCAAGGCGCGGCGCGAGCGGGAACAGCAGAAGACGACCTTCTTCGGCTCGCTCGACGGGGCTTCCAAATTCGTCAAGGGCGACGCGGTGGCGGGCCTGCTGATCACGCTTCTGAACCTCCTGATGGGCATGGTGATGGGGATCTTTGGCCAGGGCATGCCGCTCTCCCGCGCGTTCGAGACCTATGCCATCCTGACGGTTGGTGACGGGCTGGTGTCGCAGATCCCGGCGGTGATCATCTCGATCGCGTCGGGGCTGCTACTGGCCCGCGGTGGCGCGGTCGGCGCCACCGATGTGGCGGTCGCGGCGCAACTGGCGCGGCATCCGGCGGCGCTGGGCACGGTGGCGGTTCTGATGGCGCTCTTCGCGCTGGTGCCCGGCCTGCCCTTCCTGCCCTTCATCCTCGGCTCCGGCGTTCTGGGAGGGCTTGCGGTCTACATGGCGCGGCGACAGTCCGAACCGCCGCCCTCTCCCGAGGGCGATGCGCCGGAGCCGCCCCGCGACCGTCCCATCGGTGACATTCTCGATGTCGACGAAATCCACGTGGAGTTCGCGCCTGACCTAGTGAACATGGTGCTCGATCCCGGCACCGGGCTCGATGTCCGGATCGACAACATGCGCCGCCATATCGCCTCGGGCTTCGGCATCATCCTGCCCGAGATCCGGCTGACCGACGCGCCCGCGCTCGAGACCGGCATCTACGTGATCCGGATCCATGGCGTCGAGGTCGCGCGCGGCGAGCTCAATCCCGATCTCGTGCTCGCCCTGATGCCCGACGACCACGCCAGCCTTCCCGGCGGACGCGATGTCACCGAGCCGGTCTATGGCGCCCCGGCGCGCTGGATCAAGCCCGAGCATCGCGACCGTGCCGCGCTGACAGGGGCCACCATCGTGACTCCGACCGAGGTTCTCGCGACCCACCTGCTCGAGGTCATCAAGCGCAATTTCGGGCGGCTTCTGACCTTGAAAGCGCTCCGGCGCCTGCTCGACGAGATGGTCACCCTCAGCAATCCGGCGCGGGCCGAGGCGAACCGTCACCTGCTCGATGAGCTGATCCCCGACAAGGTCCAGATCGATACCCTTCATCAGGTCCTGCGGCTGCTGCTCGAAGAGCAGGTCAGCATCCGCAACCTGCCCCTGATCCTCGAAGCGATTTCCGAAATGCGCGGCCAGCAGCTCCGGCCGGACGTGATCTGCGAACATGTGCGCCAGCGCCTCGGCTTCCAGCTGGTGGCCGGCATGCGCCGGAAAGACGGCACGATCCCGCTGATCCAGCTTGCCCCGGAATGGGAAGACGCCTTCTCGACCTACCAGATCGAAGGCGCCGGCGGCGGGCTCGACGTCGCGTTGCCGCCCGAGCTGTTCGAAAGCCTGACCAGCGGTGTCGCCGAGGAAATCACCGAGGCCGGAAATCGCGGGATCTTCCCGGCGCTGGTGACCAGCGCCCGGCGCCGCCGCTTCCTGCGCACGATCCTGTCGGCCAAGGGCATCGTCAACCCTGTGCTCTCCTTTGAGGAAATCGGCATCGAGGCGCGGCCGTCGCTTGTCGGGGTGGTCGCGGCATGAGCGCGGCCGGGACGCTGATGCCGCTGCTCACCGGCTGGTGGTGGGCGGCGCTGGTCGTGTTTTTGCGCATCGGCGCGATGATGGCGGTGCTTCCCGGGCTGGGCGAGCAGACGGTGCCGATGCGGGTGCGGCTGGCGCTCGGACTTGGGCTCACCGTCACCGTGCTGCCGGCGAGCGGTGTCGCGCTGCCGCCGCCCGGGCTCCCGACCGTCGCATGGGCGCTGCTGACCGAAAGCGTGACCGGGCTGATCCTCGGGCTCTGGCTGCGGCTCTTCATCCACGCGCTGCAGACCGCTGGCAGCATCGCGGCGCAATCCACCTCGCTCGCGCAGCTGCTTGGCAACAGCGCGGCAGACCCTATGCCGGCCATCGGCCATGTGCTCACGGTCGCGGCGCTGGCGCTGCTGATGGCGACCGGGTTTCACGTCAGGGTGGCCGGGTTCGTGATCCTGTCCTACGATCTTTTCCCGGCTCTGATCCTGCCCGATCCGGCGCTCATCGCGCAGGCCGGTTGGGGGCAGGTCGCAAGAGCGTTTGCCCTCGCCTTTACGCTCGCGGCCCCCTTCGTGATCCTCTCGGCGCTCTACAATCTGACGCTCGGTTTCATCAACAAGGCGATGCCGCAGCTCATGGTGGCCTTCGTCGGGGCGCCGGTGATCACCTTCGGCTCCATCGCGATGCTTCTGGTAACGGCGCCCCTTATGCTCTCGCTCTGGCTCGGTGCGGTCGATCGCTTCCTCTCCGGTCAGATCCCGTAGGTCCCCATGGCAGAAGACCCGTCCGCCGAGAAATCCCACGAACCGTCGCCGCGCAAGCTGGAAGAGGCGCGCCGCAAGGGGGAGCTTCCGCGCTCTCCGGATCTCCTGACAGCGGCGGCCTATCTCGGGGCTCTGGCCACCGCGGTGGGGCTTGGGGCCGGGTCGGTCCTGAGTCTCGGCGACGCGATGCTGCCGTTCATCGAGCATCCCGACAGGCTCGGTCCGCTGTTCTTTGGCGGCATGACCACGGCGCCCTCCGCCGCGATCCTTGCAGCGGTTCTGAAACCGGTGCTGCCATGGCTCGCGGTGCCCGGCGCCGCGGTCCTTTGCACCCTCTTTGCCATTCGCGGGCTGGTCTTTGCGCCCTCGAAACTGGCACCGAAATCGAGCCGTCTTTCTCCGGTCGAGAACGCGCGCAACAAATACGGTCGGCGGGGGCTTTTCGAATTCGCCAAGAGCTTCGCCAAGCTGCTGCTCTATTCGGTGGTGCTGGGTCTGTTCCTGTCGTCGCGGTTCGATCTCATTGTGGGGGTGTTGCGGGGCGCGCCGGCGGAAGCGGCGGGGCTGATGGCGAACCTCATGCTGCAGCTTCTGGGGATCGCGTCGGCGGTGGCATTGTGCCTCGGCGCGGTCGATTACCTCTGGCAGCGGGCCGAGCACATGCGGCGCAACCGGATGTCGCAGAAAGAGCTGCGCGACGAGTACAAGGAGGCCGAGGGCGATCCGATGTTCAAGCAGCATCGCCGCGCCCGGGCACAGGAAATCGCGCTGACGCAGATGATGGCCGATGTGCCGCGCGCCGATGTGGTGATCGTGAACCCGACCCATTACGCGGTCGCGCTGCGCTGGAGCCGCAAGCCCGGAGACGCGCCGGTCTGCGTGGCCAAGGGGGTCGATGAAATCGCCCGCCGCATCCGCGAGGTCGCGGAAGAGGCCGGGGTGCCGGTGCAGTCCGATCCCTCCACCGCACGCGCTCTTTATGCCACGACCAGGATCGGCGAGCAGATCGCTCCGGAACATTACCGGCCGGTGGCGGCGGCGATCCGGTTTGCCGAGGACATGCGCGCGACGATGCGGCGTCGGCGGGGCGGGACATGACCGGCGGGCTTTCTGACCTCCGGCAGGTCACGCGTCTGTTGCGTGACCGGGCGCTCGAGCGGCACCGGAGGGAGCGGGACGAAGAGACCCGTTTGCTGGCCGAACTCGCGCGGATCGACGCGCTGCGCGAGGCCGCCAATGCGCAGCGCGACACGCTCGAAGCGCGGCGTCTGATTGGCGCAGATACCCTCTGGCAAGGCTGGCTGGCGCGGCGGCGCGGCGAATTGAACCGCGAATTGGCGGTGTCGCGCGCGCCAGGCCCACAGCCTTTCTCAGGCGCGTCTCGCCTTCGCGCGGGACGATGCCACCGAGCGACTGCTCATGAGGGAATCCGCCCTGCGGCGCAAAAAGCGGCTGCGCGAGGAAGACCTTCGGCTGGATGCGGTCTGGAGACTGGCGCTGGCGCGCAGGGCGCCGTGATCGCGGGTCAGGAATCCTGCCGGGCGATCTCGGTGATCAGCACGTCGATGACCACGCCGCCCATCACGTTGCGGGCCGCTTCCCACAGCGCCCGGCGCAGACGGTCCAAGCGGTGCTGCTCGGTGAAATTGCCCTCGAACCCGCCGATATTGGCGTGGTCGAAGAGCACCCGCAGGAAGACATCGCGCAGCTTCGGTTCCTGGGCAAAGACCGCCTCGTTGTTGCCGGGGCCGACTTCCAGGCTGAGCGACAGCACCACCAGCGATTCAATCCGTCCACTGCCGACCACCGGCACCACGAACTGGTTGTTGAGCCGCACATATTCATTCGCGCCCTCACCGTGATCGCCGCCGGTCTCGCCCGGCTCCGCCGCAGCGTGGGGATCTTCGGGCGCGGCGTGCGCGGCACCATCCGCGGCGGCCTCGGCCCCGTGTGCCGCATCCTCCATCGGTGGCGCCGGGGCCAGGAAGAGACCGGCCGCGACCCCGGCGGCGGTGCCGATCAGCGCCAGCAGGATGGGAAGAAGTTTCTTCATCGCGGCCTCGTCAGAACGGCAGGATCATGTCGAGCACCTGCTGGCCGTAGCGCGGTTGCTGCATGTCGCTGATCTGGCCGCGGCCGCCATAAGAGATCTTTGCCGAGGCGATCTTGTCATAGGTGATCTCGTTCTGCCGGGTGATGTCTTCCGGGCGCACGAACCCCGAGACCAGCAATTCGCGGAGCTCGAAATTCACCCGCACCTCCTGTGCGCCCTCGATCGCCAGCACGCCGTTGGGCATCACATCGGTGATCGTGGCCGCGACCCGCAGCGTGAGTTCCTCGCTACGCCGCACCTGGCCGTCGCCGCTCGACGAGGCCTGGCTGCCCAGATCCACCGCATCCGCCATGGTCGCGCCAAGTGGCAGGTCTTCGTCGATGCGCTGTGGCAGTCCCAGCAGCTGTGGCGCCGAGAGGCTTTCCGAACCGGAACGCGAGCGCGATGTGCTGTTCGAGATGCTGGCCTGATCGTCGATCTCGATCACCACCGTCAGGATATCGCCGCGCTTGATCGCCCGGCGATCGCCCAGCAGTGAGCTCTTCTCCCGGCTCCAGAGCGAGGCCTGATCGGTGGCGCGTTTGGGCAGCGCCACGGTCGGGACCCCGGAATAGGCCATGGCGACCCGTTCGGGGCTTTGGTCCTGCGGTGTGAAACTCGGCGCCTGGCCCAGGTGATCGAGACGGCTGCAAGCCGGCAGGGACAGGAGGCAAATCAGGCAAAGAAGACGGAGCACCATGCATCAGTCTCCTGAAACGCGCACGGTTCCCGCGCCGGTTACGGTCCCGAAGAGGGTGCTGCGGGACGAAAGGTTCATCACCCGAACCCGCTCGCCCTCTCCGGCGCGGTCGAGTGCGCGGCCTTCGGTCACGATATGGAGCCCGTTGCGGGCGAAACTCAGCTCGACGATCTGGTTGCGCTCCACCAGGGCCGGGGTCCCGACAGCGCCGCGCATCACCGGTCGTCCAGGATAGAGCGCGACGCGGGCTTCCTGTCCGATCACCTCCGCAAGCGAGACATGCGCGCCGGGGATCTCTGCCGGGTCGAGCCGCACCGCATCCGCCGACACGATATCCTGGGCACGGACGGTTCGGGTTGCGACGACGGTTTCGGCATCCGCCACCGCCGCCAAGGCGCACAGGATCATCACAAGCCTCATCACCGCACCTGCACCGTCGCCCCAAGCATCTGGTCGGCGGCGGAGATGACCTTGGAATTGAGCTCGTAGCCGCGCTGGGCTTCGATCAGCTCGGTGATCTCGTAGACCGGATCGACCGAGCTGTCCTCGAGGTATCCGTGCCGGAAGGTGCCAAGCCCTTCCTGCCCGGCGGTGGTCTGGATCGGCGGGCCGGAGGCCTCGGTCTCGGTGAAGAGATTGCCGCCGATCGCCTCGAGGCCCTTGGGGTTGGTGAATCCCACCAGGGTGAACTGGCCGAGAAGCTGCGCCTCGACCGCGTCGTTGAAATAGGCGTAGACCTCGCCCTCGGCGTTGATCGAGAGGCTGGCCGCGTCGTCGGGGATGACGATCTCGGGGGCGACCGGCAGCCCGTCGGAGGTGACGACAAGCCCGTCGCCATCGCGCTTCAGCGCGCCGTCCCGGGTATATCCGGCGATGCCCGAGGGCAGGGTCACCTCGAGATAGCCGCGCCCCTCGATGGCGAGGTCGAGATCGCCGCCGGTTTGCGACAGCGCCCCTTGCGCGAGTTTCATCGTTACCGCCGCAGGGCGCGCCCCGAGCCCGAGCTGCACGCCGGTGGGCAACATGGTGCCGTCGGCCGCGTTGACGGTGCCGGCGCGGGCCACCTGCTGGTAGTGCAGATCGGCGAACTCGGCCCGCCGGGCGTTGTAGCCGGTGGTGCTCATGTTCGAGAGGTTGTTCGAGATCACTTCGACCCGCATCTGCTGGGCGCTCATGCCGGTGGCGGCGATTTTCAGGGCACGCATGTCGCTCTCCTCATGTGATAAGCGCCTTGATGGCGGCGCGAACGCGTTCGTCCTCGCGCTGAAGGAAATTCTGACCCATCTCGTAGGCGCGCTGGACCTCGATCATCCGGGCGATCTGCAGGATCGGGTCGACATTCGAGCTCTCCACGAAACCTTGTCGGACGCTTGGGGCCGGAACAGGCTCGACTCCGCCATCGGCCCGAAACAGCACGCCGCCCTCACGCACCATGGCGCCGGGATCGATCGGCTGGACGATGCCGATCTGTCCGATCGGTGCCCCGTTGCTGCTGAGCGTGCCGTCCTGCCCGATGGCGAGATCCGTGGCGTCTGGCGGAACGAAGACCGGCGCGCCGCCGGCATCGAGCACCGGATATCCGTCCTGCGTGACGAGATCGCCTGCAGGGCTGCTGGCGAAGGCCCCGGCGCGGGTCAGGCGCTCGCCCGCCGGGGTCTGGACGAGGAAGAAGCCCCCACCCTCGATGGCGAGGTCCAGCTGCCCCTCTGTCCGGGTCAGCGTGCCCTGTGCAAAGGATGTGTTGCGCACATGGGCCGCGGACATGGCGACGCTACCATCGCGGTCGGTCTGGCGGACATATTCCGAGAACACCACCCCTTGCTGCCGGTAGCCGGTGGTCGCCATGTTGGCGATGTTGTTCGCCACCATCTGCATCTCGCGCATCAGGCCCTGTTGCCGCGACAGCGTGGTATAGTCGGTGATGCCCATCTCAGCCCCCGGTGATCACCGGGATGATCCGGCCCTGAAAGAAGCCCACCAGCGTCTCGGACATGAAGCTCATCGACATCCAGAACACCACGACGATGGCCAGAAGTTTCGGCACGAAGGTCAGGGTCATCTCCTGCACCGAGGTGAGCGCCTGGAACAGGCCCACGCCGACACCGGCGAGAAGCGCCGCGGTCAGGATGGGCACCGAGGTGATCGTCGCGATCCAGAGGCCCTGACGGAGCGTGTCATAGAAGATGGTCTCGTTCAGCATGGCTCAGACCGGCATCCGCAGGATTTCCTGGTAGGCCTCGACGACCTTGTTGCGCAGCGCCACCACGGTCTCGACCGCAAGCTCCGACTGGGCCAGCGCCTGAACCAGCGCATGCGGGTCGGCATCGCCGGCCATCGCGGCGGCTGCGGTGTGTTCTGCGTCGTTCAGCGTTGCAGCGAAATCCTGCGCCGCGCCGGCCAGTCGCGTTCCGGCGCTGTCGGGATCGGGCTGTGGTTCGGTGGCGGCACGCTGGGCCGCGTATTTCTGCGCGGCAAATAGCGATCGGACGTCCATTCTGGTCTCCTTTCACGCATTATCAGGGTCTATCCACGGCGCAGCAGATCCATCAGGCTGCTGGACATCTGCCGCGTCTGTTCGAACATCTTGAGGTTGGCCTCGTAGCTGCGCTGGGCCTCGCGCGCATCGGCAAGCTCGATGATGAGCTCGACATTGGTGCCGTCGTAGAAGCCGGACGCGTCGGCCAGCGGATGTTGCGGGTCCCAGATCCGCTCCAGCTCGCTGCGGTCGAGCCGGGTGTCGCCGATCCGGACCTGCCGGATACCATTGCCGCCTTCGCCGAGTTCGAAGGACAGGGTCTTGCGGCGGTATCCCGGCGTATCGACATTGGCGATGTTCTCGGAGACCACGCGCAGCCTGTCGGCCTGGGCGCGCAAGCCGCTGGTCGAGACCGTTAGGGCATCGGAAAAGGCGCTCATTCCTCAGGCTCCCGCTTTAGCTGCCAAGGCTCGTACGAAGGATGTTGAGGCTCGATCGGTAGATCGAGAGCGCCCGGTTGTGGCTGCGCGCGGCCTCCACGGCGGTGACCATTTCTCCTTCGAGAGAGACAGAATTGCCGTTCGGATCGACGCTTGCCCGGCGCTGGCTCGGGTCGGGCAGTGTGCGTCCCTCAAGGCCGTTGAGATGGCCGCCACGGGTGGCGCGCTGGCCACGGCTGGGCTGGCGCAGCATTGCGGCGAAATCGGGGATCTCCAGCGCACGGTATCCCGGCGTATCGGCATTGGCGATGTTCTGCGCGCTTACGGCCTGTCGCAGGCCGGAATGCTGCGCCAGCGCCATCGCGGTTTCAAAAAGGCTCAGGTTCTGGAACATCGGGGCTTCTCCCTCGATTGGCTTCAATCAAGGCTTAACGGTGATTCCTTTAGAAATGGTTTGAGACCGCTGAAGGGGGCGCGCGATGGAGAAACTCGAGCTTTCGGGCCTGCTCACACAGATTGGCCAGATCCGCCCGACGCGGGCGGTGGGGCGGGTGCGTTCGGTCGACGGTACGGTGATCTGGATCCGTGGCCTCGCGCATCTGGCCTGTATTGGTGACCGTTTGCGGCTCTATCACGGCGGCGGGGCGCTCGAGGGCGAGGTCTTGCGCATCCGCGAAGAGCTTGTCGCGATGTTGCCCGACGAAGGGCCCGAAGGGGTGGCGCAGGGCGATCGGGTCGCGGTGCTCGGGCCGCCGGTTCTGGCGCCGTCTGACGACTGGATCGGTCGGGTGATCGACCCGTATGGCCATCCGCTCGACCGGCGACCGCTGGCGCCGGGGCCAAGCCGAAGACCCTTTCGCGCCAGCCCGCCGCCCGCCGCGCAACGGCGTGGCCTGGGTGAGCGGTTGAGCACAGGCCTTGCCGCGTTCGACACGCTTCTGCCGATCGTGCGGGGGCAGCGCGTGGGGCTTTTCGCGGGCTCCGGTGTGGGCAAATCGCGGCTTCTGGCGTCGCTCGCACGGGGTGTCGAAGCGGACGTGGTCGTGCTCGCCCTGATCGGGGAACGCGGGCGGGAAGTGCATGATTTCGTGCACGAGATCCTCGGACCCGAGGGGATGGCGCGCAGCGTCGTTATCGCGGCAAGCTCGGACCGTTCGCCGCTCGAACGCCGCCGCTGCGCGCTTGCAGCGATGACGGTGGCAGAGCATTTCCGGGATGGTGGGCGGCAGGTTCTATTCCTTGCGGATTCGATCACGCGCTTTGCCGAAGCCCATCGCGAGGTTGCGGTGGCGGCGGGCGAGATGCCCGTGCTGCGCGGTTTCCCGCCCTCGACCGCCAACCAGATCATGCGACTGGCAGAGCGCGCGGGCCCGGGCTTGCCCGGCGCCGGCGATATAACGGCGGTGTTCAGCGTGCTGGTGGCCGGGTCGGACATGGAGGAGCCGGTGGCCGACATCCTCCGCGGGGTGCTGGATGGTCACGTGGTTCTGAGCCGCGAGATTGCCGAGCGCGGGCGGTTTCCCGCCATCGATGTGCTACGATCCGTCTCGCGGAGCCTGCCAGAGGCGGCGACGGAGGAAGAGAATGAGGTTCTGCTTCAGGCGCGCCATCTGCTCGGTGCCTATGCCCGGTCCGAAACCATGATCCGCGCGGGCCTCTATCGCGAGGGAGAGGATCCGGTTCTGGATCAGGCGATCCGGGCCTGGCCAGATCTGGATGCCTTCGTATCAGAGCCTGCTCCGCATGGGCCGCATGCCGCGTTCAATCAACTTCGGCTCATTCTGCGCCGTTCGGGTGTCCGGCCGCCGCAAGTGCGGCGACAGCTGTCTGCCGCGGGCTGACAGCGTCAGGACGGATTCCGGTCGTACCGGATGGTGCTGAGCAGGGTGAGCGCGATCTGCTGCGAACCGATGGCGCCCGTTTGTGAGATCTGCTCCTGAAGCAAGTAGCTCTGGATGATCCGGTTGAGCGCCTTGGGATCCTGCAGGTCAGAGAAGGACTCGATGCCAAAGCGCTGGCGCGCCTTGTCCGAGATAATCTCGACCTGCTTGTCGAGGTCGATCTGGCTGAACCCGTCTGGCAGCGCCAGCGCGGTTTCGAACACCTCGCGCATCACGGTGCTGCCGAGAACGTTATACCATTTTGCGGTCTCGCTGAGATCGTTCGCCGCAAGCTCGGGCACCGATCTCTGGAATTTCAGCGCTGTTCCAATGGCTTCATCCACCTCGCCAACGGCGTCTTCGAAACGCTGCCAGCGGAACTGCTCGGTGATGTTGGTGGCAAAGGCTTCGGTCTGAAGCACTGTGCGGGTTTCGGCCGCGTAGAAGGCGAACGCCTGGGAGAAGGCGCGCAGATTGCGATCTGCAACGACATTGGAAAGGGCGTTCGCTTTTGCGGGATCCTCTTCAAGCGCCCGACGCAGCAAAGTGGTGCTGCCGGCGCGGTCGCCGAGATCGAAGGCCGTGATGGCGACCTGTCGCAGCTCTGGATCTCGCAGGAGTTCGTCGGCTGAGGAAACGCCTCCAATGTTCTCGGTGAAATAGGTACGCGAGATCTCGAGATTTTCTTCAACCTGCGCCGCGAAGAGCGCGGCATAGGCGGGATCGGCGATATATTCCGGCTGCGTCAGGGTTTTGGCCAGTTTGGCGCGAACATTCTGTTCGTAACGGGCCAGGATCGTCTCTGCAAAACCGTCTTCCTGGGTCTTGTGAGTCGTCACCGGTTCGAAATCGAAGGCCTCTGCCAGGGCGACGAAGCGGCTGTCGTTCAGCTTGTTCGCGAGGGCGTCGTCGGCATCGGTACCCTCTTCGATCAAGCGCCGTACGAGATGCTTGCTGTCGATCTCGTCCTGCATACCGAAGGCGGTGAGAGCCACGCTGAGGAGGCGCCGATTGTCGATCAGCTCCTCCGCAGAGCCGATGCCGCCGATGGCCTCCTTGAAATAGGTGACCTCGCGCGCGATTTCGGTCGTCTTGTTGAAGGCTGTGCGCTGGGTCTCCATCGTGTTTTGCAGAATTTGCCAGCCGACGAGCCCCGGGCCGGCGATCATCGGTGAATAGGTCATTGCTGTCGCGCGGCGAGGAGCCGGTCCTCTCTGGGTATCAGGCTTCTAAGCGCTTTCAGAGATTGATAATATTGCGCATCTAGCAGGCTCGTGGTGGCCTTGGTCAGGAGGTCCCGGCTGTCCGGATCGGTCAGAATGCGGCTGAGTTCCTCGATGCCTCGAAGCAGCTGTCGCTGGGCTTCGTCCGGGTCGATATCGCCGGTCAGGATCAGCTGCATCATGTAGCAAAGACGACGGACCGGCGTCTTGGCCTCTTCCGGGTGAATGGCATCCCGGAGGCGCAGGATATTTGCCTTCGGCGTGACGATGGACAGGCGGCTTCGGCGGTCGCCATTTTCGATCACGGCACCATTGATCAGGACACGTTCGCGCGGGCCGAGTTTCAGGACAAGACCGCTCATCGCTTCGGCCTCTGACTGCCAAGGCCACGCAGGATCGCCGCGTTGACTTCAAGGAGGGGCGCTAGCCTTGCTTTGCGGGCAAGCACCTTGCCGGTATGCATCTGAACGAATTCGGCCAGATAGAAAATCTGCGCCCGCAGGTCTTTCGAGAGGCCGTTCTCGGGGCTGGCCACGTCGACGGCCAGCGCCGTCCAAAGCCGACGGTTGTCATAGAGGGCCTGCACCAGACGCGGGTACGCAGCTGGCCCGGCCTCTGCCGCGGACTTGATGCGATGGGTCACGCGCGCGAGCAGGTCATACTCGATGGCCCGATCGGTCCGTGTGCTGGTCGTGGGTTGGGAATAGGCGCGCTGCGCCATGATCTGGGCGTTCACGGCGGAACCTTCCGATCCTGTTTCGGCGAAATCCGATTGTTAGCGGATCGGGGACCGGATGATCCGGTCCCCGAGGCTCTGCCTTACTGGAAGAGCGAGAGCAGCGACTGCGGCGCCTGGTTGGCGATGGACAGCGCCTGAACGCCAAGCTGCTGCTGCACCTGAAGCGCCTGAAGCCGGGCGGAGGCCTCTTCCATGTCGGCGTCGACCAGCGTGCCGATGCCCGATTTCAGCGAGTCGATCAGGCTCGAGATGAACTCGGTCTGGGTCTCGATGCGGCCCTGGACCGAACCGAAGGCCGAGGCCGAGTCGATGGCCGTTTGAAGCAGGCCCTCGATGCCTTCGAGAGCTGCGTCGGTACCTTCGTCGGTCGTGACGTCGAATTCAGACAGCAGTTCCAGACCGCCACCGATGGTGCCGTCGGCTTCGGCCTCGAGCGTTGCAATATCGGCGATGTCGGATTGCTCCACCACGCTGTTGTCGTCAGAGATCGCTTCGTCATAGTTGTTGGTGAAGTCGATCTGGCCAGCATTGGTGGCGTTGACCGAGAAGGTGATATCGAGGCCATCCGAAACGGCCTGGAAGTTCAGGCGCTCGACCATTGCCGAAGTGACGTCGGCAAGGGTGTCGCCGTCCCGGGCCACGTATTCGATATCTGCCGAGAAATCGAGCGCATCGCCGGAGGTGTCGCCAGCGAAGTTGCCGCTGCCGGTCACTTTGAAGTTTGCACCGGCGACCAGCTCGTCGTCTGCGCCGACCCCGTCGAAGGTGACGTACTCGGCCGTGGCACCGCTCGCCACACCGCCTGTATTGACCGAAACGTCCAGGTTCACGGTGCCGGTGGAGGCTGCGCCGGTCCCCAGATCCTGCTTCGCGACAGCGATGTCGGAGGCGGCGACGCCGGTGCCCGAGCGGTCGAGCGACGCAAGGACGTTGATGCTCCCGGAGTCGGCGGTCGAATCGGTGTTCGACAGCAGGTTCAGACCGTTGAACTGGGCCGCACCCACCACCGCATCGATCTGATCGCGCAGCGCGTCGATATCCGTCTGGATCTTGGCCCGGTCGACGTTTTCCTCCTGCGCGGCGACGATCTTGCCTTTGATGTCGGTGAGCAATTCGGTGACCGTTTCCGAAGCGGAGCGTGCCACCGCGACGGTGGACTCGCCAAGGTTGAGGCTGTCGGAAATGCCTTTGAAGCCTTTCACGTCTGCTTCCATCACCTTGGAGATCGCCCAGACGGCGGAATTGTCCTTCGCGCTGGCGACGCGCTTGCCGGTCGAGATCTCGCTCTGGGTCGTCGCGAGGCTGGAATTGATGGTCTTGAGGGTCTGCAGCGCCACCATGGCGCCGTTGTTCGTCAGAATGCTAGACATGGATGTTCGTCCTTGGGGTCATGCGGCGCTTTGCGCCGTATTTGCGATGTGCCGGTGACCGGCGTTCAGAACGTCTTTCTGACGAGTGCAGACCGGGCCGCTTGCCCACTGCGCCACCCATTCCGGATGCAGGGCAGACATTGATCCACGGAAGCTAACGAAGCGCTAAGATCGGCATGGGGACTCACATGTATTCGAGGCAAATACGTCAGGCCCGGCGCTCGACCTGCCGGGTTGCCGGCAGGTCGATGGTGGCGCGGCGCCCCGTAGAGTCATAGACCTCCATCGACCTGCGAAGCTGTCGCGTGATGGCGAGCCTGTCCGTCGCGTTGCGCAGGCCCGCAAGGGCCTGATCGAACAAGGTCTGATTGCGCAGCATGCTGTCGTGCAGCCGGCGAATCCGGTCGACGTCCGGAGGCGGATCGCCGGGCAGCTGCGCGATCAGGTCCTCCTTGCGCTGCATCAGGGGGCCGATTTCGTCGAGCGCCCCGTCGAGCAGGGTCTGCCTTTCCTGCGCCAGAAGTCTCTCGAGCGTCAGAAGCGTGTCTGTCGCAGTGTCAGGCATGGTCATGCCTTGCGATCGCTTGAAAGATCGCTTCGGCCAGTCCGATTCCACCGGCCTCCGCAAGCGCTTGCGCATGCTCCTGGGCAAGCATCGACGCGAACTGATCTTCTCCGATGCCCCCACCGAACGCCTCCCGGCTGTCGCCAAGACCGGCGGATCGCAGCATTTCGCTGAGAAAACTCGCCTCTAGCGCGACCGATGCGCGCCGCAGAGCTGCGGCAGGGTTAGGGGGCGGCGGGCCGACAATCTCCATGAGTCTCTCCAATTCTAGCGATTGAAGGGAAGACTGCATCAAGGGCGGTAAAGAAGCGGTAAGGAAAAACGTTGTATAGCCGCTGGAGTGGAAGAATTCCCCGGAGCGACCATGCTGAGTTCATTGTCAGGTCTGTTTAGCCTCCTGCGCCCGGCCGGGACTGCCGGCACCGAACACGGGCCGAGGGAACAGCCTTCGGCGGCCGGTCTGCCTTTCTTCGAAGACGTGTTCGCCGCGTTTGCCCAGGATACCGAGAGCGCGGCGGGCGAGCCTGAGGAGGAGGCGGAGCAGGCCACGCCAGAGCAGGGAGCGACAGATCCGGAGAGCGGGGCGGAACCGGGTCTTGACGCCGCGCCGGCGGAATCCGGTAGCGCCGAGGCGGTTGCACCCGAGGCGAACAAGGGGCTGCCACCGGACGACTTCGAGACGGCGCAAGGGCGCTTGGGGGCAGATTCGAGCCCAGGGGGCATAGAAGGTTCGGAGGATTTTGAGGGGGTGTCGACCACTCCCCAAACCTCGAGCTTCGGGGCGCCTGACCGCGCGGGGTCTGCCACCCCGCTGCAGGCATTTGGTCTCGCCATGCCGAAGGAGGGTCGGTTCGACCACGGGCGACCTGACCTGGGAGGGCTCGAAAAGCCCTCAGACAAATCCCCGTCGCGTGTGGCCAGACCGGCTATCGGTCTGCCAACGCATTCCGACAGGGATTTTCCGAATCAGGCCGGGGGGCGGCCTTCCGAGGGTCGCACGGCGCTGCGAGGCACTGGGCTTAAGCCGGTCGAGACCGGCTTGAACGCGCCTCGTGATGGGCGGTTAGCCTCCTCGGATCTGAGAGGGTCCGATGGGGGGGATCGCAGTCACCCAACCGGCGATGCGGGGCGAAAAAGCATTCGCGGGGGGCTTTCCCCAGCGGTCTCAATGACTGGTGTGAGGATCTTGCCGCAACAAGGGCTTGATGGCGCAACGCAGCGCAATGTCACTAGCGGCGATGCAGCCCCTCGCGGGGCACGGGAGACTGTCGGCGGGCCGGAAATCCGCGCGCCTTTGGGTGAAACGCCCGCTCAGGCAAAGAATAGGACAGCTCTTATCCGTGTTCCAATCGAAGTGAGCACCCGGCACCCGGCTGCATCGACGCTTTCCGACGTCCGGCTCCGCGCGGGTGAACTGGTAGCGTCGCCCTCAACATATGTTCGAGGTGGGAACGAAGAGGCTCAATTGAGAGACTTTGCTCAATCTCGACCCGGTGAAGGGCGAAGAGGGCTTTCGTCGAAATCGCCCTTGTCTACGGCTGGGGATCTACGTCGGCAGGGCACGTCCGACGAAAGGCATGGCATCCTTGCGGGCGTGGCGGATCGCTCAGGTCGGTTGGGAAGACCGGCGCCCGTCACCGGACGGGCGGTGGGTCAAGGTCAGGACATGCTGTCGTCCCGTGCCGTACGCGATGCACTGCCACTTTCAAAGCAAGGCCCGGGCGCTGCGCCACCTATCCCTGACGACGCAGGGCAGAGCGCATCTTCAGAAAGATCTGCATCGGCTAATAGCGAAGGAAGGGTGGAACGCCTCTCGTCTCTATCAAGGGAAACAGCTGGGCGGCCGATTGCGCGCCCGACAACTCATCCGAAATCGGAAAAGGCAGCCCCGCGCAGGCAGACGACAGGCTCGGTAACACCGCATCAGTCGCAGCCAGCCGCCAAGGGCGCACGCTCGTACCAGACTGAGGTCAAAGCCTCGTCGCACACACTTCGACCGGCAATCGACGTTTCGCAGCATCTTGCCGGAATCGGCCTTCCAGCAGACGAGGTCGCGGTTGATGCGAGAAAATCGATCAGGCAGCAGCCGCCTCTAAGCGGCAGGCTCGCTCACACCGTGCCGTCACAGAGATGGCAGGAGCCTGGTCCTGCGGGGCCTTCGGCAGAGCTGCCGCCACGAGCGTTGCAGCAAGCGCGAGATGGCGCGACGGGCGCGCCGCGGATAAGGGCCGATAGCGCAGGCCCTGGTTCACCCTTCCGCCACGCCGGTGGTGAGATAGAGGCAGCTTGGCGCGACGTTCCCAATCCTGCCACCAAGGCAACGATGAGAGCCGGACAGGAAATTGCGGGCCTTCGCGTGACCGGAGGTGTCGAGCGGGCGGAAGTGCACGGTGCGCGACGCTCGCGAGCGACTTCGAATGACAGGGCCCCAAGAGGGTCGATTTCAAAGATAGGGGTGTCCGGTCAACAGCTTGGAGGAACGCAAAGGAGCGGCCGAGGTGCCAGCCATGTGTCACCTAAGTCGGCAGCTGCGTCGTTCGCTCTGTCGGGGCTGGAGCCGGCTCCGGAACAACGAAGACGTGCGGTTCCGCCCGGGCCCGATCAAGCCGGGTCGATGCCCGAGGCAAAATTGTCGTCAACAGACACTCTTTCGCCCGAAAAGGACGAGGCGCCTGTCATCCCTGGATCCAGATCCATACGAGAACTGGGGTTGCCTGCAGAGACCCGCTTTCGATCCAGCCTGATGCCCCCCGCGAACGAGGCCACGGAGCCGACCGCTGCCGGGGATGTGAAGACAGCGCTGGCGCCGCCGGCGGGCAGGGGCGACGCCGTCGAGGGGAAAGAATTCCGGCCATCGTCGTTGCCGGGGTCGCGAGAAGACCCCGCGGCCGCCACTCAGGGGCAACGCGAGGCTCTGCCGGTTCGTCAGGCGCGAGCCGCTTCCAGTGTGATCGCGGAGAGTGGCAAGGCGCCGGTCGACGCGCGAGGGCTTGAGATCGCGGCGCCCGTTCGAAGCGATGGGCAGGCGGATCGTGCCGTCGGGTTGCCGTTTGCGGAACTGCCAGCCCCTACGGGTGGGGCTCTCAAGACACGCGTAGCTGCGGGCCAGTTGGGTCTGATCGCTGCCGAGATTTCCAAGCCTGGATCGAACCTGCGCGGGCGTGAGTCCGAGCGCCGGACCGTGCAACCGGCGTCGGGCAGCCCGGCCGGCGGGACAGCGATACCCGCCAAAGAAACTGGCAGTGCACCTGGTGGAATTCCCGCCGATGTCATCTCCGATCCGGTGCCCCATCTGGGTCGGACTGGCACGCTTACAAGCGGACCGGAGCAGATCAAGCGTGTCGGGACCGCCCGGCCGCGTGCAGAAGGCGCCTTTATGAACGCCAGACAACACTCTCCCGCGATGGCTGGAGGAGAGGTCATCCGATCGCAGAGCGCGGAGAAGCCCGCGTTGGTCGTGACCTCTCCAGTGCTCGATCGTGAAGAGCCGATCCTCGAAGCCGTTCCTGTCTCGCCGAATCCTCATGACCCGCGCGCGCAGGCGTCGGGTCAGACGGTTCCTGGATCCGCGTCGTCGGGTCGGGAGCAGGGAGCGCTGATATTGAGACGAAGCGCCGACGCCCTCGCGTCTGCTCTCGAGGCGCAGACCGAGGTCATCGAGTTGAAGTTGAAACCGGAAGAGCTTGGCCAGCTGCGATTCCGCATCGCAAATGGAGACATGGGCCTGACACTGAACGTGGCCGCAGATCGGCCCGAGACGCTCGATCTGCTCAGACGCAATGTCGACCAGCTGGCGCGCCAGCTATCCGATCTGGGCTATGGCTCGGCGAGCTTCAGTTTCGGCGAAGAGCGATCCGGCGCGGCGCCGCATTCACCACAGGGGGGCCCTTCGGAGGCTGGAGAGACCGCGGCTCCACAGATCGAAGCCGTGCAAGATCCGACGGCCTCGGCACGACGCTCTGACGGTTTGGATATGCGCATCTAGGGAGGGCAGCATGCAGGGCAGTACGGCAACGGTCGCGATCCCAACAGGTCTTGCGGCGAGTGGCGGTGTGGGGGCGGCAGAGCAAACTGGCGCAACCGCCGTGCTGAGCAGCGATTTCGAGATGTTTCTCAAGATGCTGACGACGCAGATGCAAAACCAGGATCCGCTCAATCCGTTGGATTCGAGTGACTATGCGACCCAGCTCGCCACCTTTTCCTCGGTCGAGCAGCAGGTTCTGACCAATGATCTCCTCAGGGACCTGAGCGAGGCGCTGACCGGCGGCAATCTGCAGCAGCTTGGGTCCTGGATTGGGCGGGCTGTCCTGGGAGATGCGCCGGTACGGTTCGACGGAAATCCGGTGGTCCTCCGGCCAGAGGTCGCTCCGGGTGCCGATACGGCATATCTTGTGGTGCGGGATGCATCGGGCACCGCGGTCCAAGAGCTGCCGCTGGAGCTGTCAGAGAAAGTTGTGGCCTGGTCGGGGTTTGATGCCGGCGGTACCCCGTTGCCCGGCGGGCTTTACAGTTTCTCGGTGAAAAGCCTGTCCGGTGGAACGGAGCTCGCCGAGGCTCCGGCAAAGGTCTACAACCCCGTGATCGAGGTCCGCCGGGACGGCGCGTCGGTGCTGCTGACCTTGTCTGACGGCACCGAAATCGATGCCGAGAGCGTGACGGCGGTGCGATGATAGTGCTTCGGTATGGAACGGTGCAGCGCGCTGCCGTGATGTGCGCGATACCTGTCGACAAGCTGCGCCTGGTCTTTCGTTGGCTGCGGCGAGCGCCCCGGCTTTGTGCCGATACGGCCCATGGCAGCGGCATGGGCGATCATAGGGGCGAGGACGGTGCCGTTGCCGAGGGTCGCGTAAGAATGTTACGACCGGGCGGCACCGAAAGAGCCGCTTATCGCGTTCGAGCCAATGATCCGTTCGGCCGCTGTCTATATGCGGTTGCAAAGGTGGCCGTCGATGACGCCGACAGCCCCCGTGACGCGCGCGGTATGTGCGGCCCAGTCAACCGGTCTTCCCTCGACGGCCGGGCCGGCGGGGACTCAGGCGAGCGTATGCCAGGCAAGCACGAGCGCAGCCCCAAGCGCAGCTCCAGCCCCGCCCCAGCCGAGCCGCGAGCGCCACAGGCCGCGTTTCGGCGCGGTCTCACCCTCCGACTGACGGATCAGCGCCGCTTCGACCAGTCCCGGCAGGCGCGGCCCGAACCGGCCAAGCACCTGCGCGGTCTGGACGAGATCCCGCAGGGCTGCGCGCGGGCCGATCGAGGTCTTAATGTAGTCCTCGACCACCGGCCTGGCGGTGCTCCAGATATTCATCCGCGGGTTCAGCGAGCGCGCGACGCCCTCGACCACCACCATGGTGCGCTGCAGCAGGATCAGCTCGGTCCGGGTCTGCATGCCGAAGCGCTCGGTGACCTCGAACAGGTAGGAGAGCAGCCGCGCCATCGAGATCCGGGTGGCGTCCATGCCGAAAATCGGCTCGCCGACGGCGCGAAGCGCGCGGGCGAATTCGTCGACATCGCGATCAGCCGGGACGTACCCGGCCTCGAAATGCACTTCGGCGACGCGCTTGTAGTCGCGCCGGATGAAGCCATAGAGGATCTCGGCATAGACCCGGCGGGTGTACTCGTCGATATGGCCCATGATGCCGAAATCATAGGCGATGATATTGCCGTTCGGCGCGACCTTCAGGTTGCCCTGATGCATGTCGGCATGGAAGAAGCCGTCGCGCAGGGCGTGGTTCAGGAACAGTTGCAGCACCCGTTCGCTGAGCAGCTCGCGGTCATGTCCCGCGGCATCGAGCGCGGCGTTGTCGCCCAGCGGCGCGCCCTCGGCCCAGCTCATGGTCATGACCCGCCGGCCCGAGAGGCCCCAGACCACCGCGGGCAGCTCGAAGCCATCATCGTCGGCGGTGTTGGCGGCGTATTCCGAGGCAGCGGCGGATTCGAGCCGCAGGTCGAGCTCGCCCATCACCACGCTCTCGAAATGCGCGATCACGTCGCGCGGGCGCAGCCGGCGCGAGGCGGGCGACAGGGTCTCGATCATGTCGGCGGCGAAGTAGAAGGCGTCGATATCGGTGCGGAAGGCGCGCTCGATCCCAGGGCGCAGCACCTTCACGGCGACCGTCTCACCGGTGTCGGCACGGCGTGCCTTGTGCACCTGCGCGATCGAGGCGGCGGCCACTGGGGCACTGAATTCGCTGAAAATCTCGGAGACCGGCACTCCCAGCTCGGCCTCGATCTGGCGCTTGGCCTGTTCGATGCCGAAAGGCGGCAGCTTGTCCTGCAGCACGCGAAGCTGGTTGGCGAGATCCTCGCCGACCACGTCCGGCCGGGTCGAGAGGATCTGGCCGAACTTGATGTAGGCGGGGCCGAGCGCGGTCAGCGCGCGTGGCGCCGGCGGCATCGACGGATCGCCCTCGATGCCGGTCCACTTGAACGGCCAGACCAGCGTGCGGAAGGCGATGCGCACCATCTTCGGCGCGTCGAACGCGTCGAGCACCACGCCCATGGCGCCGGTGCGCTCGAAGGTGGCGCCGGTGCGGATCAGGCGCCATATATTGTGCGGTCCGCGCATGGCTCAGATCTTCCAGCCGGAATGCAGGCAGGCGATGCCCATGCTCAGGTTGCGATACTTGGCGTTCTCGAACCCGGCGGCACGCACCATACCGAGGAAGGTCTCCTGATCGGGGAACTTGCGGATCGACTCGACAAGGTACTGATAGCTGTCGCGGTCGCCGGCGATCATCTGCCCCATGCGCGGGATGATGTTGAAGGAATAGAGATCGTAGGCCTTCTGCATCATGTCGTTGGGAATCTGGCTGAATTCGAGCACCATCAGCCGGCCGCCGGGCTTGAGCACGCGGAACGCCTCGTTGAGCGCCTCCTGCGGGCGGGTAACATTCCGGATCCCGAAGGAGATCGTGTAGACGTCAAACGTGTTGTCTGGGAAGGGCAGCGCCATCGCATCGCCCACCACCCAGTCGAGCTGCTCGGCCATCGCCGCGGCATCGGCGCGCTTGCGGCCCTCGACCAGCATCGGCTCGGTCAGGTCGAGCACGGTGGCATGGCCGTGACCGGCGCGCTTGAGGAAGCGGAACGAGATGTCGCCGGTGCCGCCGGCCACGTCGAGCAGCCGCTGCCCCGGGCGCGGGGCCAGCCAGTCCATCATCGCGTCTTTCCAGACCCGGTGGATGCCGAGCGACATGGCATCGTTCATCACGTCGTATTTCGACGCCACCGAGTTGAAGACGCCCTGCACGCGACCGGCCTTCTCGGTCTCGGGGATGTCGGTGAAGCCGAAATGCGTGGTTTTCTGGGTCTCGTCGGTCATGGGTCTTGCCGTTTTGCTGCTGCATCTCCTTATAGGGCGCGGGAGGGGCGCTGCAATGCGGCCCTTCGACAAGACGCTGTGACCTGGAGAGATCATGCCCGAACTGCCCGAGGTGGAAACCGTGCGCCGCGGCCTTGCCCCCGTGATGGAGGGCAACCGTATCGCGCAAGCGCAGGTCAACCGGCCCGACCTGCGCTGGCCCTTCCCAGAGCGCATGGCCGAGCGGCTCACGGGGGCGCGGATCGTACAGCTTCGGCGGCGGTCGAAATACATTCTCGGCGATCTCGACAGTGGCGAGACGCTGCTGATCCACCTTGGCATGACCGGACGGATGCTGGTTTCGGGCGACGCGCTGGGGCGCTTCGTGCACGACCACCCGGCGCCGGAAAAGCACGACCACGTGGTGTTCGATTTCGAGGATGGCGCAAGGGTGACCTTCAACGATCCACGCCGCTTCGGGGCCATGGATCTGCTGCCCACCGCCACGGCCGAGGCCCACCCGCTGCTCGCCGCGCTGGGGCCCGAGCCGCTTGGCAACGGGTTCAGCGAATCCCACCTTGTGGCGGCGCTGAAGGGCCGGAACATGCCGATCAAGTCGGCGCTGCTCGACCAGAAGATCGTTGCCGGGCTTGGCAACATCTATGTCTGCGAGGCGCTTTATCGCTGCGGAATTCATCCGGGACGTCGCGTCAGACGGATTTCCGAAAGACGCATCGCCGCGCTTGTGCCGGTGATCCGCGAGGTGTTGGAAGAGGCCATCGCGGCGGGCGGTTCGAGCTTGCGGGATTTCCGCCAAGCCGATGGCGAGCTTGGATATTTCCAGCACAGCTTCGATGTCTACGGTCGCGAGGGGCAGCCCTGCCGGACTCCCGATTGCGGCGATACGGTGCACCGGATCGTTCAATCGGGGCGGTCCTCGTTCTACTGCCCGAGCTGCCAAAGATAACTTGATTGCGAGGGCCAAGCTGGTAAGGCTGCCGTTTGACGCTAACGGACGGGAGCCCGAAGTCATGGCCTATGAGACGATCATCGTCGAAATAGATGACCACGTCGCAACGATCACCCTCAATCGCCCGGATGCCCTCAACGCCCTCAACAGCCACCTGCTGCAGGAGCTGGCGCAGGCGTTCGGTGAGCTGGACGCCAATGACAAGGTGCGCTGCATCATTCTGACCGGCTCGGCCAAGGCCTTTGCCGCCGGGGCGGACATCAAGGAGATGTCCGAGAAGAGCTTTGTCGACATGTTCCTCGGCGATTTCTTCGAGCCGGCGACCGAGGCGGTGAGCAAGGTGCGCAAGCCCGTGATCGCCGCAGTGGCCGGTTACGCGCTGGGCGGCGGCTGCGAACTGGCGATGATGTGCGATTTCATCATTGCCGCCGACAACGCCAAGTTCGGCCAGCCCGAGATCAATCTCGGGGTCATCGCCGGCATCGGCGGCACGCAGCGCCTGACGCGCTATGTCGGCAAGTCGAAGTCGATGGACATGCATCTCACCGGGCGCTTCATGGATGCCGAAGAGGCCGAGCGCGCCGGGCTGGTAAGCCGCATCGTGCCGGCCAAGCAGCTCATGGAAGAGACCCGGCAGGCGGCCGAGAAGGTCGCCGAGAAGTCGATGCTGGCCAGCATCGCGGCCAAGCAGGCGGTGAACCGCGCCTACGAGACCACGCTCACCGAGGGTCTTCTGTTCGAGCGCCGGCTGTTCCACTCGCTGTTTGCGACCGAGGATCAGAAAGAGGGCATGGCGGCGTTCCAGGAAAAGCGCACCGCGCAGTTCCGCGACCGCTGAGCGTCTGCTCGACGACACTGTGTCACGGCCCGCCCCTTCGGCGGGCCGTTCGCGTTTTCGGCTTAGCCCTGAGAGGCGCCGCGGCGGCTGCGGATCGCCGCCTGGATGGCGCGCCAGTCCTCGGCCTGGGCGTCGTTGCCGGATTCTTCGCAGGCGCGGGCCTTCTGCGCCGCTTCGGCCTCGGCGCGGTCGCCATGGGCGCGGTAGAGCGACTGGGCGTATTCGGAGATCTGCATCGCATTCATCTCTGATTCCTCCTTTCAGACTGAACGGCCCTGCGTTGGCAGGACCCCGAATATAGGGGTTTCGGGCTGATTCTGCGACCTCGGGGCCCGTTTTGACGTTGCGCGGGGTTTGCAAGCCCGGAGTTTTGGTATATGCGCCGCGGCTACATGCGCGTGATGCCCGCTCAGGCAAGAATCGGTCCGGCGACAGTTGTCCGGGTCAGAGTGCCATTGCGCGACCCGGATACCGTTACAGCCCCCAGATATGGGGCAGAAGACAGAGGATTGATCATCATGGCAAACTCCCCCCAGGCGAAGAAGCGCGCCCGCCAGAACGAAAAGCGTTTTGCGATCAACAAGGCGCGCCGTTCGCGCATCCGCACCTACCTGCGCAAGGTCGAAGAGGCGATCGCCTCGGGCGACCAGGACGCTGCAAAGGCTGCTCTGCAGGCCGCTCAGCCCGAGTTGATGCGCGGCGTGACCAAGGGCGTGTTCCACAAGAACACCGCATCGCGGAAGATGTCGCGCCTCGCATCGCGGGTGAAAGCGCTGGGCTGAAAAGCCACACCCGATTTTTAGACGAATAAAAAGGCACCACAATCTGTGGTGCCTTTTTCTGTTCCGGACACTATCAGTTGAATTGAGAGATTCTTTTGCCGGATTCCTCTGAGTCAACATTTAAGTTCGGTTGCCGGGCTTCACGCCAAATTGCTAATTTCACCGAGCGAGTCACATTGCTTGGGGGGACAGGCAAGCAGCGCAACGCCCGTGTTTTTATGGCGTATGCACTGCGCTTTGGCGGTCTGCTGCACCAGCCGCCAGAACAGGGCGTTTGCCCTGCCAGTCCGAGGTTTACAGTTGCGCGTACAGCGCCCACTTGAACAGCTTTTGGTTGGGATGCCAAGGGTCTGTGGGCTGTTGTCCGTGAGGAATGCGTTGCATTCCCGCCCATACCGTCTTGGTATGGGGCAAAGACCTGTTCCCACATCTAATGTGTCCGCAGGGGCATCACACTCGGATTGCCCCGAGATGATGAGATGGATGAACGGCAGTCAGGCTTGCGGAGCGGGGACAAATGACAAAAGACCAGTGGGGCGCATTGCAGAACCAACTGAGTACGACGATTGGGGAAAACAACTACAAGACCTGGATCGAACCCATGGAGTTCCACGGCGTGGAACCGGGCGGTGTGGCGGTGTTCAACGTGCCCACCAACTTCATCGGCACCTACGTGTCGCAGAATTTCGGGGATATTCTTCTCGCCAAGCTTTCGGGGATGGACACCGATGTGCGGCGGCTGAAATTCCAGGTTGCCAATGCCGACAACCGTCCGGCCCCGGCGCAGCAACAGCCGCGCCCTGCGCCGCAAGCGCAGCCGGCCCCGGCAGCCGCGGCACAGACCAACAGCGATCTGCTGCCCGGCGCTCCGCTCGACGGCCGCTTCACCTTCGACAGCTTCGTCGTCGGCAAGCCGAACGAGCTGGCCCATGCCGCGGCCAAGCGCGTCGCCGAGGGTGGCCAGGTGACCTTCAACCCGCTGTTCCTCTACGGTGGCGTGGGCCTTGGTAAGACCCACCTGATGCACGCCATCGCCTGGGACCTGCGCAACAACCGGCCCGACCTGAATGTGCTCTACCTCTCCGCCGAGCAGTTCATGTACCGCTTCGTGCAGGCCCTGCGCGAGCGCCGGATGATGGATTTCAAGGAGCTGTTCCGCTCGGTCGACGTGCTGATGGTGGACGATGTCCAGTTCATCGCCGGCAAGGATTCGACCCAGGAAGAGTTCTTCCACACGTTCAATGCGCTGGTGGACCAGAACAAGCAGATCATCATCTCGGCCGACCGCGCCCCGGACGAGATCAAGGACCTCGAGAACCGCATCCGCTCGCGGCTCCAGTCCGGCCTCGTGGTCGATCTGCACCCGACCGATTACGAGCTGCGTCTCGGCATCCTGCAATCCAAGGTCCAGAACTATCGCGAGCAATATCCCGCGCTGCAACTCGACGATGGCATTCTGGAATTCCTCGCCCACCGCATCTCGACCAACGTGCGCGTGCTCGAGGGTGCCCTGACCCGGCTCTTCGCCTTCGCCTCGCTGGTGGGCCAGCCGATCACCATGGAGCTGACGCAGGATTGCCTGGCCGACGTGCTGCGTGCGTCGGACCGCAAGATCTCGATCGAGGAGATCCAGCGCAAGGTGGCCGAGCATTACCACATCCGCCTCTCCGACCTCATTGGTCCCAAGCGGGTGCGCAACTTTGCCCGGCCGCGGCAGGTGGCGATGTATCTGTGCAAGCAGCTCACCGCCCGTTCGCTACCCGAGATCGGCCGCCGCTTCGGCGGGCGCGACCACACTACCGTCATGCACGGGGTGAAGCGGATCGAGGAACTGCGCACGCAGGACAGCCAGATCGCCGACGATATCGAGCTGCTGCGCCGCGCGCTCGAAGCCTGAGACGCACGGCTGAGACGGGCGCCTGAGCTTCGGGCACAACACAACCGAACGGGGCCGCCTTCGGGCGGCCTCGCGGCCTTGACGCCACTGTAAAACAATCCGATCAATCGCAGAAACAAGGCTTGGAGCGGCTCGCGCATGGCGCTAGGCTGCGCCTCCGGCACGGCGGAGAGGGTGAGGGATGAAAGTCAGTATCGAACGGGCAACGCTGCTCAAAGCGGTCAGCCAGGCGCAATCGGTGGTCGAACGCCGCAACACCATTCCGATCCTTGCCAACGTGCTGATCGAGGCCGAGGGCGACACCGTCACCTTCCGCGCCACGGATCTCGACATCGAGGTGCTCGATCGCGCCCCGGCGCAGGTCGAGCGGGCAGGGGCCACCACGGTCTCGGCCGTGACCCTGCACGAGATCGTCCGCAAGCTGCCCGACGGCGCGCTTGTCCAGCTCGCCGATGACAGCGCCGCCGGGCGCCTGACGGTCACCGCGGGCCGGTCGAACTTCAATCTCGCGACCCTGCCCAAGGAAGATTTCCCGGTCATGGCCTCGTCGGAATACGCGACGAACTTCACCGCCAAGGCCGAGACCCTGCGCAAGCTCTTCGACAAGTCGAAATTCGCGATCTCGACGGAAGAGACCCGCTACTACCTCAACGGCGTCTACATGCACGTCTCGGAAAGCGAGGAGGGCCGGGTGCTGCGCTGCGTCGCCACCGACGGTCACCGCCTTGCCCGGATCGACGCACCGCTGCCCGACGGCGCCGAGCTGATGCCCGGTGTGATCGTGCCCCGCAAGACCGTTGGCGAGCTGCGCAAGCTTCTGGACGACGACGAGATGGACATTGCGGTCTCGGTCTCGGAGACCAAGGTGCGCTTTGCCACGCCCGACATCACCCTGACCTCCAAGGTCATCGACGGCACCTTCCCGGATTACTCGCGCGTCATCCCCACCGGCAACACCCGCCGGCTCGAGGTCGACGCGACCGAGTTCGCCAAGGCGGTCGACCGCGTGGCGACGGTCTCGTCCGAGCGCTCGCGCGCGGTCAAGCTGCAGCTCGACGAGGATCGCCTCGTGCTGTCGGTCAACGCGCCCGACAGCGGCGCCGCCGAGGAAGAGCTCGCCGTGGCCTATGGCGACGAGCCGCTCGAGATCGGCTTCAACGCCAAGTACCTGCTCGAGATCGCCAGCCAGGTGGACCGCGAAAACGCGGTATTCATGTTCAACTCGTCCGGCGACCCGACCCTGATGCGCGAAGGCAGCGACACCAGCGCCGTCTATGTCGTGATGCCGATGCGCGTGTGACCCTGACCGGGCCTGACCTGAACAGGGAGAGCGGACAATGACCGCTCTCCACCTCTCCTCCCTGACGCTCTCGCATTTCCGCTCGCACAAGCGCGCGGCGGTGGAGGTCGATGCGCGGCCCATCGCCATTTACGGCCCCAACGGTGCCGGCAAGACCAACCTCATCGAGGCGGTTTCACTGCTCTCGCCCGGGCGCGGCATGCGGCGCGCCTCGGCGCAGGAGATGACGCGCCGGCCGGAGGCGCTGGGTTGGAAGATCGGTGCCGTTCTGCACGGGCCCGAGGGGGTGAGCGAGATCTCGGTGCGCTCCGAGAGCGGCGGCTCCCGACAGGTCGAGATCGACGGCAAGCCCGCGCCGCAGACGGCGCTGGGGCGCATCGCAAGGGTGCTCTGGCTGATCCCCTCGATGGACCGGCTGTGGATCGAGGCCCCCGAGGGCCGGCGGCGCTTTCTCGACCGCATGACCCTGAGCTTCTTCCCCGATCACGCCGACGCCTCGCTGACCTACGAGAAGGCCATGCGCGAGCGCAACCGGCTGCTCAAGGAGCAGATCCGCGACGCGCATTGGTACGCCGCGCTCGAGACCCAGATGGCGCAGAGCGGCGCGCTGATCCAGCAGAACCGCCAGGCGGCGCTGGCGCGCCTGGCCAAGGCGCAGGACGGGGCGGAGACAAGTTTTCCTGCCGCCGATCTGGCGCTGGTCTCGACCGAGGCCGACATCCCCGAGACCGAAGAGGATCTGCGCGCCGTCTTCGCCGAGGGCCGCTTCCGCGACATGGCCGCGGGGCGCACGCTGGTCGGGCCGCACCGGTCGGACCTTTACGGGGTCTTCGCGGCTAAGGGCGTGCCGGCCTCGGATTGCTCCACCGGCGAGCAGAAGGCGCTGCTGATCTCGCTGATCCTCGCCAACGCGCGGGCGCTCGCCGCCGAGATCGGCGCGCCGCCGCTGCTGCTGCTCGACGAGGTCGCGGCGCATCTCGACGCGGGCCGCCGCGCGGCGCTCTACGACGAGATATGCGCCCTTGGAGCGCAGGCCTGGATGACCGGCACCGGGCCGGAGCTTTTCGAGGAACTGGGCGTCCGCGCGCAGCGGCTTCAGGTCACCGAAGAGGCCGGGCAATCACTCGTTGAAAACCTGCCGATCTGACACCAAATCTTGTGTCATCTGCGTGACAAGGCAGCGCTTCTCACCTATAAAATTCCCAAACTAGACAGAGGATGGCTACATGGCCGAACCGGCAGGCGCTCCGCAGGAATACGGCGCGGATTCCATCAAGGTTCTCAAGGGTTTGGAGGCGGTTCGCAAGCGCCCCGGCATGTATATCGGTGACACCGATGACGGCTCGGGCCTGCACCACATGGTCTACGAGGTGGTGGACAACGGCATCGACGAGGCGCTCGCCGGTCATGCCGACTTCGTGCGCGTGAAAATCCATGCCGACAACTCGGTCTCGGTGCGTGACAACGGGCGCGGGATTCCGGTCGACATGCACGCCGAAGAGGGCGTCTCGGCGGCCGAGGTCATCATGACCCAGCTGCACGCCGGCGGGAAGTTCGACCAGAACTCCTACAAGGT
>NZ_JBYNAH010000216.1:0-8776 GCF_059781815.1 Salipiger sp.
TTCGGTGATGTTCCGCCGCCCCGAGGACGTGAAGGCGCTGCGCGAGCGGCTGGCGAAGATCTGGCTCGGGCCGCGGCTTGGGGCGCAGAGCACCACCGCGGCGCGCACCTGGCGGCAGGCCGCGCTGGCCAACGCGGCGGTGGAGCCCGGCGAGCGCGAGGGATTCGTGCTGCCCTACCCCATGGCCACGGGCAAGGATTTCTCGCGCCGGATGCCGATCCTGCCCGACGACATGTTCTGACCGGCCCCCGCTGCGTCTCAGTCGCGGCGCAGCTTGTCGAGCAGCCGCGCCCAGCCACCGGGCACCAGCAGCAGCGTCAGGGTGAAGCCGGTCGCAAAGCCCGCGAGATCGGCCACCCAGTCCTTGCTGCCGCCGAAGATCAGCCCGAAGACCAGCTGGATCGCCAAGAGCATCCCGATCAGCGAGAAGGCCCGCACTTGCTGTGCGCCCATCTGCCCGAGTCGCAGCCAGAGCAGGTAGGTGAAGCCGCCGATGAGCCCGTAGACCGCCGGGAATGCGCCAATGAGCGGCACCTGCGTGTCGACGATCAGCCCATAGGCCAGCGCGCCGGCAAAGGTCGAGGCAAAGAAGATCACCACCGTGCGCAGCGAGCCCAGCGCCTCGGCCACCATCTTGCCCATCGCGAGCAGCATGACCCCGGCAAAGAGCGCGTGGGTGAAGCTCGCATGCACGAAGGGATAGCTGAAGAAGCGCACCAGGTGCTCGGCGGGGAACTGCCCCGTGGCCAGCATCCAGCGCAGCACCTGCCCGAAGAAGGCGAAGCGCTCCATCGCCTCGAGCCGCCAGCCCAGCGCCGCCGGCCCGCCGATCAGCCCGTAGCCACCGAGCGAGAAGGCCGCCTCGACCCCCACGATGACGATGAACAGCGCCATCACCACCGGCGGCATCGGATTCAGGGGCGGTTCGTTATGCGGATGCACCATTGGCGAGGGCTCTTTCTTGACGGCATGTCGGGGCATGGGTAAGCCAGCCCCACCCGAATTTCCAGACGGAGTTGAGCCCATGTCCGAGGCGGCCCAGAGCAATCCCGCCTTCACCCCGCGCGTGTTTTCCGGCATCCAGCCGTCCGGAGGCCTGACGCTCGGCAATTATCTCGGCGCGATCAAGCGCTTCGTGGACATGCAGGGAAGCGGCATCGAGACGATCTACTGCGTCGTCGACATGCACGCGATCACCGTCTGGCAGGATCCGCAGGCGCTGGTGCGGCAAACCCGCGAGCTGACGGCGGGCTATCTCGCCGCGGGTCTCGATCCGTCGAAGTCGATCCTGTTCAACCAGAGCCAGGTGCCCGAGCATGCGCAGCTGGCCTGGATCTTCAACTGCGTGGCGCGCATGGGCTGGATGAACCGGATGACCCAGTTCAAGGACAAGGCCGGCAAGAATGCCGAGAAGGCCTCGCTGGGTCTCTATGCCTATCCGGCGCTGATGGCGGCCGACATCCTGATCTACCACGCCACCCAGGTGCCAGTGGGCGAGGACCAGAAGCAGCATGTAGAGCTGACCCGAGACATCGCGGCGAAGTTCAACCACGACTACAAGACCGAGTTCTTCCCGATGACCGAGCCGGTGATCGAGGGCGCGGCGACGCGGGTGATGAGCCTGCGCGACGGCTCGAAGAAGATGTCGAAATCCGATCCTTCGGATGCCAGCCGGATCAACATGACCGACGATGCCGACGCCATCGCCAAGAAGATCCGCAAGGCCAAGACCGATCCCGAGCCGCTGCCCTCGGAGGCGGCGGGCCTCGCCGAGCGCCCCGAGGCGCGCAACCTCGTCAACATCTACGCCGCGCTTTCCGAGCAGTCGGTCGATGCGGTGATGGCGGATGTGGGCGGCAAGGCGTTCTCGGAGTTCAAGCCGATGCTGGCGGATCTCGCGGTGGCGAAGCTGGCTCCGATCTCGGGTGAGATGGCGCGCTACATGGAGGATCCGGCCGAGATCGACCGCATTCTCGCCGATGGCGCGGCCCGGGCCCGCAAGATCGCCTCGCCGATCCTGCAGAAGACCTACGAGATCGTCGGCATGGTGGGGGCATAAGCCCCCCGAAATCGAAAAGGTGGGCGCCTGAGCCCACCTGACCGCCTGAAAGATTTTTCCTTTCGAAAAATCTTGGCCCCCAGGGGTGACGAAGAGTGTTCTGACGAAAACTCTTCGCGCCCCGCCCTCAGCCCTGAACCGCGATCCGGGCCGAGAGCCGCAGCGCGTGGCTGGCGTCGCGCGCCTGTGCTGGCATCACCGGGTCATAGGCCGCGCCCAGGAGCGCCCCGATCTCGGGCCGCAGCACCACGCGGCCATCCTCGAGCACGCCCAGCGGCGAGCGCTCGGCAAAGGCCCGCTCGGACCAGAGCAGCATCACCTGCACCACCTGCGCCAACGCCAGCTCCTCGGCGGGCTGCTCGGCCAGCGCGTCATCGACCCGCAGGAAGACGAAGGCGGCCTTGATCGCGCCCTGCTGGTCGAAGCGGAAGGCGCGGTACTGGTTGGCGTCCGCCGCCCGAAGCTTCGCCACCAGCGGCTCCAGATCCTCGATCAGGCGGCCAAGATCGGGCACCTCCAGAAGCTCCGACCAGTCGCGGAAGAAGAACACCATCACGTTGGCGCCGAGCTCGGGATCGGTCTCGGCCATCTTGGCGCCGGCCAGCGCGCAGATCGCCTCGAAGGCGCCCTTGATCACCGACAGCGTCTCGTCCTCGACCCCGAAGACGATGGGCACGAGTGGCCGGCCCCAGCGGGCACAGAGGTAGCTGCCGTCGTTGCGGGTGAAGAGCGGTTCGATCTCCTGCGGCTGCATCGGGTCTCCTTGAGCGCTGTGGTCGGTGTCTGGTCGGGCGCCGCGCTTATAGGGCAAGGGGCGCGCCGGTTGAAGCGCTGTCAGCGCCGGCCCCAGAGCCTGCGCCGCCCGGGCGCCGGGCTGTCTTTCTTGCGCTCGCGCAGGAAGACAAAGAGCCCCGCCCCCACGATCAGCGCGCAGCCGACCCAGACATTCGCCCCCGGCCACTCGCCGAAGATCAGCCACCCCCAGAGAATCGCCAGCGGCAGGCCGACATATTCGAACGGCGCAATGGTCGCCGCCGCCGCCAGCCGGTAGGCGGCGCTGAGCGCGTAGCCGACGAAGCCCGAAAGCGTGCCCAGCGCCAGCAGCACCATCGCGTCGCGCATGTCGGGCATCACCCAGGGCCGCAGCAGGAAGCGCAGCGCCTCGCTCTCGAAGCGCTCCGCATAGCGCCCGTCGCCGGCCACCAGCCAGAAGCCCAAGGCGACCACGAGAAAGGTCGCCTGCAGATAGACCGCCAGCGCCGAGGCACGCGTGGTCAGCCCCAGCCGCCGGGTCAGAACCTGCAGCATAGCGTAGAAGAACGCCGCGATCACCGGCAACAGCAGAACCACGCGCGAGACCTCGAGATCGTCCTTCCACGGCTGCTGCATCACCAGCACGCCGAGAAAGCCAACCACCACCGCGCCAAGCCGCAGAGGCCCGACCTTCTCGCCGAGAAACGGGATCGACAACAGCGTGATGAAGAGCGGCGCCACGAAGAACAGCGCCGTGACCTGCGCCAGCGACAGCACCGCGAAGGCGGCGTAGAAGGTCATGTTGGCGAGCACAACGAGAAGCCCGCGCAGCATGTGCAGCACCGGCGTCTCGGTACGCAAAAGGTGCCAGCCGCCCTCGACCTTCACCAGCGTCAGCGTGATCACCAGCCCCATGCCGGCGCGCGCGGCGACGATCTCGTGTAGCGGGTAGCCGCCCGAAAGCAGCTTGATCAGCATGTCGTTGACCGAGATCGCGGCCACGCCGAGACAGATGAAGAGGATGCCCAGCCCCGGGCGATCGGAAAGCGTGTTCATGGCGATCTTGCTAGAGCCCTGCCGCGCCGCGCGCCAGCGGCAAAGCGCGGCGCACAGATGGGCCTGCGCGCTCGCACGTTGCGTTCTGGCGCTGGCAGACTAGGTTCCGGCACCAAGACGACAGGACGGGAGGGACCGCGATGGCGATGGTCGAACTGCGGCAGGTCCGCAAGGTCTATGACAGCGGGTTCGAGGCCCTGAAGGGCGTCGATCTGGACATCGAGAAGGGCGAGATCCTTGCGCTGCTCGGCCCCAACGGCGCCGGCAAGACGACGCTGATCTCCACCGTGTGCGGGCTGGTGACACCAAGCTCGGGCAGCCTCACCGTTGGCGGCCATGACGTCGTCACCGCGTATCGCGCCGCGCGCTCGCTCATCGGGCTGGTGCCGCAGGAGATCAGCCTCGAGCCCTTCGAGAAGGTCGGCAACGCGGTGCGCCTGTCGCGCGGACTCTTCGGCAAGCCCCGCAACGACGCGCTGATCGAGGAGATCCTCCGCCGCCTGTCGCTTTGGGACAAGCGCGACACCCCGATCCGCGCCCTCTCGGGCGGCATGAAGCGCCGGGTGCTGATCGCCAAGGCGCTGAGCCACGAGCCCGAGGTGCTGTTCCTCGACGAGCCCACGGCGGGCGTCGATGTCGAGCTGCGCCGCGACATGTGGGAGATCGTCGCCGATCTCAAGGCGCGCGGCGTCACCATCATCCTGACCACCCATTACATCGAAGAGGCCGAGGCCATCGCCGACCGCATCGGCGTCATCAATCATGGCGAGATCCTGCTGGTCGAGGAGAAGGCCGGGCTGATGAAGCGGCTCGGCCGCAAGGAGCTGCGCATCGAGCTGGCCGAGCCGGTAAGCGCGGTGCCCGAAGCGCTGGCCACCCGCAACCTGCGCCTCGAGGAGGAGGGCCGCGTGCTGGTCTATGATTACGACACCTCCGCCGAGCGCACCGGCCTCGCCCACCTGATGGCCGAGCTCAGCGCCGCCGGCCTCAGCGTGCGCGATGTCGACACCCGCAAGAGCACGCTGGAAGACATCTTCGTCGATCTCGTCAAGCAACAGGAGGGCGCGGCATGAGCGGCATGAACTGGCGCGGCATCTGGGCCATCTACAAATTCGAGATGATGCGGTTCTTCCGCACCCTGCTGCAGAGCTTCGTCTCTCCGGTGATCTCGACCTCGCTCTATTTCGTGGTCTTCGGCACCGCCATCGGCGGCCGCATCGACGAGGTCGAGGGCGTAAGCTACGGCGCCTTCATCGTGCCCGGCCTGATCATGCTGTCGGTGATCACGCAGGCGATCTCCAACGCCTCCTTCGGGATCTACTTCCCCAAGTTCATCGGCACGATCTACGAGCTGCTCTCGGCGCCGCTGAACTTCCTCGAGATCGTCATCGGCTATGTCGGCGCGGCGGCCACCAAGGCGCTGTTCATTGGGGTGGTGATCCTGCTGACCGCGTCGTTCTTCGTCGAGATCCAGATCCTGCACCCGCTGGCGATGGTGGCCTTCCTTCTGCTGACCTGCCTGAGCTTCGCGCTGCTGGGCTTCATCCTCGGGCTCTGGGCGGGGAATTTCGAGCAGCTGCAGCTGGTGCCGCTCCTGGTGGTGACGCCGCTGGTCTTCCTCGGCGGCTCGTTCTACTCGATCTCGATGCTGCCCTCGGCGTGGCAGACCGTGGCGCTTTTCAACCCGGTGGTCTACCTGATCTCGGGCTTCCGCTGGGCCTTCTTCGGCATCGCCGACGTGCCGGTGGGGCTGAGCCTGCTGGCCATCGCGGGCTTCACCCTGCTCTGCCTCGGGGTGATCTGGTGGATCTTCCGCACCGGCTGGCGGCTGCGCTCCTGAGCCCTCAGGCCGGCGCGCAGCTGCGCCGGCCGCCCATCAGCAGATCGGTGGTCATGCCGCCGATCCACATGCAGAACAGCGCCAGCCAGGCGGTGCCGACAAAGATCGACCCGCCGGTCACGCCCGCGCCAATCGCGCAGCCCCCGGCCAGCATGCCGCCAAAGCCCATCAGCACCGCGCCGAACATGGCGTTGCGCAGCGGCGTCGGCCCGTCAAAGCCCTGCACCTTCAGCTCACGTCCCCAGGCCGCGGCGAGGAAGGCGCCGAGGAACACGCCGGGCACCAGCCCGATGTCGAACTCGAGCACCGCGTTGCGGTCGAGGAAGAACATCAGCGTATGCGCCGAGGGGCCGGTGAAGGTGGCGCTCTCGATCTGCACCGGCTCGAAGGCAACGTTGGCCAGCGAGAAGGTCAGCACCCAGCCCAGCGCAACGGCAAAACCCACGCCCGAGGCGAAGACCAGCCGCCGTGCCCCGATGCGGTTGCGCCGCGACAGCTCGAGCGCCAGCACCGCGATGGCGAGTCCGATCACCAGCCCGGCCTCGCGCGGCAGATGCGCCGCCGCCAGCAGGTCCATGTTGCGCCCGCCCGAAGTCACCCAGAGCCCGGCGATGCGGTCGCGCCAGGGCGCGAGGATGCCGCCGAGGCTCATCTGCGCCACCACCGCAAAGATCAGCCCCGAGATCACCGAGCGCAGGTTGCCCGTCGCCGCCATCACCAGAAGCCGCCCCGAGCAGCCATTGGCCAGCACCATGCCGGCGCCGAACATCAGCCCGCCGATGATCGCCCCCGACCAGCTCCCGGGCACCGCCATCATGCGCGCATTCGAGGCATCGAACACGCCCAGCAGCTGCGCCCCCTGCACCCAGACCAGCGCCGTCGAGAAGGTCAACAGCCAGACCGCCACCCGGTCCTTCATCTCGCCGCGGGCGAACTCCACCACCGCCGCGCGCAGGCAAAAGCGCGAGCGCTGCGCCGCGACGCCGAACACCACGCCGGTGATCAGCCCGAACAGCGCCGCGGTGGGGCTTTCCCCCAGACGGTCGACCAGCGAGACCAGGTCCATGACAGCTTCCTCCCATTCGCTTGGCGGGGACTCATGCCCGCATGCGAATATGTTGTCCTTGATTCAGGTCATGGGCCTCTCGCGGGGCGCGCCAGCCGCGGTCTCTTCGCGACATCGCGGTCGCAATCCGGCGCGACGGCCCCAGCGCTCCGGCGTATCGCGTCTCAACGCCGCAGGAGGATGCGCCATGTCCGAGATCCAGACCGATCCGAATTTCGCCTCTCAGGTCGCCGCGCTGGTGTCGCTGGCGGTGATGGCCGACGCCACCGCCACGCCGCTCGAGGGCGGCGAGGATCCGGCCTTCGGCACGGTGCGCTGGCGGACCCTGTTCAGCGGCGAGCGCACCGCCACCACCGGCATGGTGCTGGGCATCGCCGAGTTCGGCCCGCTCGGCACCCTGCTGCCGCACCGCCACGGCCCGGCTGAGATCTATTTCGGCCTCTCCGGCGCCGGCATCGTCACCATCGACGGCGTGCCGCACCCGATCGGCCCCGAGATCGCGCTGTTCATCCCCGAGGATGCCGAGCACGGCACCATCGCCGGCACCGAGGGGCTGCGCTTTCTCTACGTCTTCCCGCGCGACCGCTTCTCCGACGTCGAGTATCGCTTCTCGCAGGGCTGAGCCGCCATCCGCACCGGGCACTGTGCGCTGACGCGCAACAAGCCGTCTCGCCAAAGCCTGCCAAAGCGCCTAAGCCTGAGCCATGCCCCGTATCGTGCCCCTTGCCGCGGCGGGCGCCCTGCCGGTCTGGCGGCGGCCCGTGACGCTTCTCTTCCTCATGGCCATCGCCATGCCGCTGAGCTTCGCCACCTGGTCGGCGCTGCTCAACAACTTCGTCATCGACGCGGCGCAGTTCGACGGCTCCGACATCGGCTGGCTGCACACGGTGCGCGAGATCCCGGGCTTCCTCGCCATCGGGGTGATCCTGGTGCTGCTGGTGATGCGCGAGCAGGTGCTGGCGCTCTCCGCCCTCACGCTTCTCGGCGCCGCCACCGCGGCCACCGCCTGGTTCCCGTCGATGGCCGGCATCCTGATCATCACCATGCTGAGCTCGATCGGCTTTCACTATTACGAGACGGTGAACCAGAGCCTGCAGCTGCAATGGCTGCCCAAGGACCGCGCCCCGCAGATGCTCGGCTGGCTGCTGGCGGCGGCGAGCGGCGCCACCTTCCTGGCCTATGTGGTGATCGTGATGACCTGGGAGGCGCTCGGCCTGTCCTACAACAGCGTCTACATGGCCTCGGGCGGTCTGACGCTGGTGATCGTCGCCTATTGCGCCTTTGCCTTCCCGCAATTCGAGAGCCCCAACCCGCAGCGCAAGAGCTTCGTGCTGCGCCGGCGCTACTGGCTCTATTACGCGCTGCAATTCATGTCCGGCGCGCGGCGGCAGATCTTCGTGGTCTTCGCCGGTTTCATGATGGTCGAGCGCTTCGGCTTCGCGGTGCACGAGGTCACCGGGCTCTACCTGATCAACCTGATGGTCAACCTCGTCGCCGCGCCGCTGCTCGGCAAGGCGGTGCACCGCTTCGGCGAGCGCCGGGTGCTGATCTTCGAATATGTCGGCCTCACCCTGGTCTTCCTCGCCTATGGCGGGCTCTACTGGTTCGGCTGGGGCGTGCTGCTGGCCTCGATCCTCTACGTGATCGACCACATCTTCTTCGGCCTGGCGCTGGCGCTGAAGACCTATTTCCAGAAGATCGCCGACCCGGGCGACATCGCTCCCACCGCTGCCGTGGCCTTCACCATCAACCACATCGCGGCCGTGTTCCTGCCCTTCCTGCTGGGCTATCTCTGGCTGGTCTCGCCCGGCGCCGTCTTCGGCCTCGCCGCCGGCATGGCGCTGATCTCGCTCAGCCTCGCGCTGATGATCCCGCGCCACCCCGAGCCCGGCAACGAGACCGTCTTCGCCCCCCTCGCCCCCGCCCCGGCGGAATAACCCCGCCACAGGCGCCACCCCCCCGCATCTTCTCTGGTTCAAAAATACCTCGGGGGTGAATTGGC
>NZ_JBYNAH010000217.1:0-8771 GCF_059781815.1 Salipiger sp.
GCACCCCGTCATAGGTCGACTGGGTCAGCGTCATGATGCGGGGCTGCACCGTCTCGGCGTCATAGCCCTCGAGCAGCGGGTTGTCGCGGATCTTGGCTTTGATGGTTTCCGGCTCGAACTCGGAATGCGGGATCGGACCGATGATGCCCCAGTGGTTCCGCGTCGGGCGCAGGAAGACCGGGATCGCGCCGGTCATGATGATCGAGTGCAGGATCGACTTGTGACAGTTGCGGTCGACCACGACCACGTCACCCGGCGCCACGGTGTGGTGCCAGACCATCTTGTTCGAGGTCGAGGTGCCGTTGGTCACGAAGAAGCAGTGATCGGCGTTGAAGATCCGCGCCGCGTTGCGTTCGGAGGCCCCGATGGCGCCGTTGTGGTCGAGCAGTTGGCCCAGTTCCTCGACCGCGTTGCACACGTCGGCGCGCAGCATGTTCTCACCGTAGAACTGGTGATACATCTGCCCGATCGGCGATTTCAGGAAGGCGACGCCCCCCGAGTGGCCCGGGCAGTGCCACGAGTAGGAGCCGTCCTCGGCGTAATCCAGCAGCTCCTTGAAGAACGGCGGCTGGATGCCCTCGAGATAGCTCTTGGCCTCGCGGATGATGTGCCGGGCGACGAATTCCGGCGTATCCTCGAACATGTGGATGAAGCCGTGCAGCTCGCGCAGGATGTCGTTGGGCAGGTGGCGCGAGGTCTTGGTCTCGCCGTAGACGTAGATCGGCACGTCGGCGTTTTTCCAGCGCACTTCCTCGATGAAGGTGCGCAGGTTGAGCACCGCCGGGTCGAGATCCGGGCCAGGGGTGAATTCCTCGTCGTCGATCGAGAGCACGAAGGCGCTGGCCCGGCTCTGCTGCTGGGCGAACTGGCTCAGGTCGCTGTAGCCGGTGACGCCGAGCACCTCGAAGCCCTCGTTCTCGATGGCCTCCGCCAGCGCCCGGATGCCAAGGCCCGAGGTGTTCTCGGAGCGGAAATCCTCGTCGATGATCACGATGGGGAATCGGAACTTCATCAGCCTCTCCTTTCGGCCGGCAGGGTCTTTGCCCTCGTTGTTTCCGCCCCTGCCCGCCCCGTCAAGGGCTTGCGCGGGCAAGGCGCGCGCGATCGCGGCGCGGGGATGGCGCGGCAAGCGGCTGTGGCAACGGGGTGAAATGTCTGGAAGCAGTGGCAGCCCGTAGGGGAATCGAACCCCTCTTTCCAGGTTGAAAACCTGGCGTCCTAACCGATAGACGAACGGGCCAGAGCCGAAGCGTGACGCGGGTTTTAGGGAATTGCGGGCAGACCCGCAAGCCTAATTTTCATATTTTTCTCACATGTCCTCCGACCCGCGACATGCGGAATATCGGACTACATTTCAGGATCTTAGCTGCGAATGCCTCAGCCTTCCGCCGGGGCCGCATCCTCCAGCCGCATCTGCACCGTGCGCCGCCCGTTCCACTCGTTGATCTCGAGCCGACCGGCGACGTGGAATCGCCGCCCCCGGTGATCGCAGAGCGCCTGCCCCAGCGGGCCGTCGAAGGCGCCGAAGCAGATCGCGTCGATCTTCGCCCCCAGCCCGTCGCCGAAGGAGACCTTGAGATGCCCCGAGCCGACCTGCTTGGCAAAGCCCACCTGCACGTCAGGCATGGCAAAGCGCGGCGCCGGCGCGCCGGCGCCGAAGGGCCCGGCCTGCTCCATCTGCTCGCAGAGCTCGATATTGGCCGCGCCCGGCATCAAAAGCCCATCAAGCTTCAGGTCCGCCGCGCCGCCCTGCCCCGCGCCCTGCTTGGCCAGCAGCTCCGAGAGCCGTTCCATCGCCGCCTCGAGCCCGTCGCGCGCCACGGTGAGACCGGCGGCCATCTTGTGCCCGCCGCCCTTCAGCAGCAGCCCGTCCGCCGCCAGCCGCTGGATGCTGGCGCCGAGATCGACGCCCGAGACCGAACGGCCCGAGCCTTTGCCCTCGTCGCCGTCGAGCCCGATCACCACCGCCGGGCGGTTGGTCAGCTCCTTGAGCCGCGAGGCGACGATGCCGACGACGCCCGGGTGCCAGCCCTCGCCTGCCGCCCAGACCAGCGGCGCGTCGAGCCCGCGCTCCTCCGCCTGCGCCAGGGCGGCTGCGCGCACCGCCTCCTCGACCTCGCGGCGCTCGGTGTTGAGCTGGTCGAGCCGCGCCGCCAGCGCCTCGCTCTCGTGCCGGTCGCGGCTGGCCAGCAGACGCGCGCCGATATCGGCCTGCCCGATGCGCCCGCCCGCATTGACCCGCGGCCCCAGCACGTAGCCCAGGTGATAGGAGGAGGGCGCCGTGTCGAGCCGCGCCACGTCCGACAGCGCGACCAGCCCCGGCCGCTCGCGCCGTGCCATCACCGCGAGCCCCTGCCGCACCAGCGCGCGGTTGACCCCCTTGAGCGGCGCCACGTCGGCCACCGTGGCCAGCGCCACCAGGTCGAGCATCGCCATCAGGTCCGGCCCGCGCTGGCCGGCCTCGCGCATCTGGCGGCCGCATTCCACCAGCATCAGGAACACCACAGCGGCAGCGCAGAGATGCGCCAGAGCGCCGTCCTCGTCCTGCCGGTTGGGGTTCACCACCGCGACGCAGTCGGGCAGCGTCTCGCCACCGAGGTGGTGATCGAGCACTACCACGTCCGCTCCCTTCGCCGCCGCGATCGGCCCGTGCGAGAGCGTGCCGCAATCGACGCAGATGATCAGGTCGTGGCTCGCGGCGAGCTTTTCCATCGCCGGCTCGTTGGGGCCGTAGCCCTCGTCGATGCGGTCGGGAATGTAGAGCGTCGCGCCAAGCCCGAGCTGGTGCAGCCAGTCGAGCAGCAGCGCCGCCGAGGCGCCGCCATCGACGTCATAGTCGGCAAACACCGCGATGCGCTCGCGTCGCTTCACCGCCGAAAGCACCCGCTCGGCCGCCGCCTGCATGTCGCGCAGCGAGCGCGGATCGGGCAGCAGATCGCGCAGCGTCGGCGCGAGATAGCCCGCCACCTCCGGCGCCTCGACCCCGAGCCGCGCCAGCACCTGGCACAGCCCGCGCGGCAGGTTGCTCTGCTGCGCCAGCGCCTCTGCCTGGCGCTCCTGCTCGACCCCCGGCCCGACCCAGCGGCGCCCGGTCAGCGATGCTTCGACCCCGAGATAGCTCATGCCCAATCGATCCCCTCTGCCTGTCTGACGCCTGCCATAAAGCGAAAAAGCAGGGAACGGAACGCCGCCCCCTGCTTCTTCATGTTTTCAAATACTCACGTCACGGCCTTGTGGCCGGGCGCGGCATCATTCGAACGGGTTGCGATAGATCACCCGGCGGACTGAGCCGGTCTTCGAGCGCATCAGGATGGTCTCGGTCGTGATCCAGCCCGGCTCGCGCTTGATGCCCGACAGGATCGAGCCGTTGGTGACGCCGGTGGCGGCAAAGATCACGTCGGCGGTGACCATCTCGTCGCGCTTGTAGATCTTGTCGAGATCGGTGATCCCGGCCTTGGCGGCGCGGCCGCGCTCGTCATCGTTGCGAAACATCAGCTTGCCATACATCTGGCCGCCCATGCACTTGAGCGCCGCCGCCGCCAGAACACCTTCCGGCGCGCCGCCCGAGCCCATGTACATGTCGATGCCGGTCAGATGCGCCTCGGCGCAATGCATGACACCGGCCACGTCGCCGTCGGTGATCAGGCGGATCGCCGCGCCGGTGGCGCGGACCTCGGCGATGATCTCCTCGTGGCGCGGGCGCTCGAGGATGCAGCAGGTGATGTCGGTGTTCTTGCAGCCCTTGGCCGCGGCCAGCGCCTCGACGCGCTCGGTCGGCGTCATGTCGAGGGTGACGACGTCTTCCGCGTAACCCGGGCCGATGGCCAGCTTGTCCATGTAGACGTCGGGGGCATGCAGCATCGAGCCGCGCGGACCCATGGCGATCACGGTGAGCGCGTTCGGCATGTCCTTGGCGGTCAGGGTGGTGCCTTCGAGCGGGTCGAGCGCGATGTCCACGCCCGGGCCCTCGCCGGTGCCGACCTCTTCGCCGATATAGAGCATCGGCGCCTCGTCGCGCTCGCCCTCGCCGATCACCACGACGCCCTTGATGTCGAGCTTGTTGAGCTGGTCGCGCATGGCGTTGACCGCGGCCTGGTCGGCGGCCTTCTCGTCGCCATGACCGATCAGCTTGGCCGACGCGATGGCCGCCTGCTCGGCCACACGGGCCAAGCCCAGAGACAACATGCGGTCATTGAAATCCTTGGGGATCGACATGGAGAGGTCCTTTGAAATGACTGTCGTAGCGGGTGTAGCGCGCGGATGAGACAGGTGGCAAGCCCGCGGGCGCTAACAGGGCCTTCTGCGGCCCACTGGCCCCCGCGGCGGGGCATCGCGGCAACGAAAGCGGCCTCGCGCCTTGCAGCGGCGGCCCGGCTTTGCCACATGAGGCGGCATGAGCGACACCTATTCCCCGCCGCAGGGCGAGATCCCGATCCTGCATGAAGACAGCGACCTTCTCGTGGTCGACAAGCCGGCAGGCCTGCTCTCGGTGCCCGGCAAGGGGCCGGAGCTGGCCGACTGCCTGATCGCCCGGCTCGAACGCGCCTTCCCGACCGTGCGCCTCGTGCACCGGCTCGACCGCGACACCTCGGGGGTGATGGTCTTTGCGCTCAGCGCCCATGCCCAGCGCCATCTCGGCCAGCAGTTCGAGACCCGCAAGACCCGCAAGACCTATATCGCCCGCGTCGCCGGCCGGCTCGAGCCGAAGACGGGAAGCGTGGATCTGCCGCTGATCGTCGACTGGCCCAACAGGCCGCTGCAGAAGGTCTGTCATGAGACCGGCAAGCCCGCGCTCACCGAGTACAAGGTGACCAAGTCCGATGACGCCGAGAGCCGCGTGCGCCTGCACCCGCTCACCGGGCGCAGCCACCAGCTGCGGGTCCACATGCTGGCGCTCGGCCACCCGATCATCGGCGACCCGCTCTATGCGCCGGAGACCGCGGCCCAGTACCCGCGGATGATGCTGCACGCCGAGGAGCTGCGACTGCACCACCCGGAGAGCGGGATCGGGGTGAAGTTTCGCGCCAAGGCCCCGTTCTGAGGCGCCGCGCCCGGCGGCAAGGTCGGGCCGTGAGTATTTAGGAACGTGGAGAAGATCAGGGCGTGTCTGCGGGGCGCCCTTGTCTGAGAGGGACGACCCGGCGGGAAGGCCGGATCGTGAGTATTTGTCTACGTAGAGAAGATCAGGGGGTGGGAGGGGGCGGCGGCGTGGTGCTGCCGCCCCAGTGGGTCGCGTTATTCTGCAGCCCAGCCGCTGACCGCCTTGATCTCGAGGAAGTCGTGGATCCCAAGGATGCCGCCCTCGCGGCCATTGCCCGACTGCTTCATGCCGCCGAACGGCGCGCCGGGGGCGCGGCTCTTGCCGTTCATCTCGACCATGCCCGAGCGCAGCTGCCGCGCCAGGCGGTGGCGGCGCTCCGCGTCCTGGCTCTGCACGTAGTTGGTCAGGCCGTAGGGCGTGTCATTGGCAACCTCGACCGCCTCTGCCTCGGTCTCGAACTTCATGATCGAGAGCACCGGGCCGAAGATCTCTTCGCGTGCGATGGTCATGTCCGGCGTCACGTCGGCAAACACCGTCGGGCGCACGTAGAAGCCCTTGTTGAAGCCCTCCGGGCGGCCCGGACCGCCGGCAACGAGCCGCGCACCTTCCTTGATCCCGGTCTCGATCAGCCCCTGGATCTTCTCGTATTGCGTTGCGTTCACCACCGGGCCGATATGCTTGCCATCCTCGGAGGGCGCGCCCACGGTCACGGTCTCTGCCACGGCGGCGGCCTCTTCGACCACGCGATCGTAGATCGGCGCCTCGACCATCATGCGCGAGGGCGCGTTGCAGCTCTGGCCGGAGTTCTGCATCATGTGCTTCACACCGCGCGTCACCGCAGCCTCATCGGCATCGGCGAAGATCAGGTTGGCGCCCTTGCCGCCCAGCTCCAGGTGCACGCGCTTCAGCGTCTCGGCGGCGGTCTTGGAGATCGCGCGGCCGGCGCGGGTCGAGCCGGTGAAGCTCACCATGTCGACATCCGGGTGACCCGAGAGCTGCGTGCCGACGCCCATGCCGTCGCCGTTGACGAGGTTGAACACGCCCTTCGGGAAGCCGGCCTCGTCCATGAACTCGGCAAAGAGCAGCGCCGAGAGCGGGCTCTCCTCGGAGGGCTTCAGCACCATGGTGCAGCCGGCAATCGCCGCCGCGCCGACCTTGAGCGTGACCTGGTTCATCGGCCAGTTCCACGGCGTGATCAACGCACAGACGCCGATCGCCTCGTGGATCATGTGGGTGTCGGGATGCGCGGCCGAGAACGGCGCCTCGAAGTCGAACCCCTTGGCGGCGTCGATGAAGTTCTGCAGGTGGTAGAGCCCGGCGCCGACCTGGTTGGCGCGCGCCAGCGCGATCGGGGCGCCCATCTCGAGGCTGATGGCCTGCGCCATTTCATCGGCGCGGGACTTGTAGACCGCCAGCAGCTTTTCCACGAGCGCGATGCGCTCGGCGGCGGGGGTGGCCATCCAGCCCGGCAGCGCCCGCTTGGCGGCAGCCACGGCGGCATCGGTGTCGGCCTGCCCACCCAGCGCGATGATCGCGCAGGGCTCTTCAGTCGCCGGATCGATCACCTCGTGGTCGCGCCCGTCAAGCGCCTCGGTCCACGCGCCGTCGATATAGAACTGACGCTTCTCGATCATGGGAGTCTTCCTTCGTTGAGATTTGATCAAATTTCCCCGTGGCGACACTCTGTCACGCGCCCCCGCCCTCCGCAAGGCGGGGTCTTTACATCGTGCATCCACGATGTACCTACAGGGCCCACGGACAGCGCGAACTGATTTTCATCCGGAAGGAGCTTCCCATGGCACTGCGCATCAACGACGAGATTCCGAACCTTCACGTCGTCACCGACCTCGGCGAATACGACCTGCACGACTGGATCGGCGACAGCTGGGCGATCCTGTTCTCGCACCCCAAGGATTTCACCCCGGTCTGCACCACCGAATTCGGCGCCGTGGCGCAGCTGGCCGACGAATGGGCCAAGCGCGGCACCAAGGTGATGGGCATCTCGGTCGACGGCGTCGAGGAGCACAAGAAGTGGAAGGGCGACATCGAGTCCACCTCCGGCGCGCCGGCGGGCTTCCCGATCGTGGCCGACGATGACCTGAAGATGGCCAAGGCGCTCGACATGCTGCCCGCCGATGCCTACATGCCCGACGGCCGCACGCCCGCCGACAGCGCCACCGTGCGTTCGGTCTTCATCATTGCGCCGAACAAGAAGGTTCAGCTGATGATGACCTACCCGATGTCGGTGGGCCGCAACTTCGCCGAGGTGCTGCGCGCCCTCGACGGTCTGCAGCGCACCTACGAGCAGCCGCTCGCCGTCCCCGCCAACTGGGAGACCGGCAAGGACGTGATCGTCGCGCTGTCGCTCGACGACGCGGCGGCGGCCGAGAAATACGGCGAGCTGGACATCAAGCTGCCCTACCTGCGCTACGCCAAAGACCCGGCCTGATCGGCCCCTTTCGCGCCAAGAAAGAAGCCCCGGATCGTCTGATCCGGGGCTTTTCTTTTGCGATCTCTGCGGTCGTGTCCTGATCCGGCACAGGCGGAAGATTTTTCCTGCGAAAAATCTTCGCCCTCACCATTGGGACCGGACAAGATCTTTCGGACGAAAGATCTTGCAGTCCACGCTCAGAGCGTCGGGTAGATCGGGAAGCGCTTGAGGAACTCGGTCACCTCACCGCGCACCTTGGCCTCGACCTCGGCATTGCCCTCTTCACCATTGGCGGCGAGACCGTCGACCACCTCGATGATCCAGTCGGCGATCTGGCGGAACTCGTCCTCGCCGAAGCCGCGGGTGGTGCCGGCGGGCGAGCCGAGACGGATGCCCGAGGTGATGGTCGGCTTTTCCGGGTCGAACGGCACGCCGTTCTTGTTGCAGGTGATGTGCGCCCGGCCCAGAGCCTTCTCGGTGGCGTTGCCCTTCACGCCCTTGGGGCGCAGGTCGACCAGCACCACATGGGTGTCGGTGCCGTGGGTCACGGTGTCGAGACCGCCCTTGATCAGCTGGTCCGACAGCGCCTGTGCGTTGGCGATGACCTGCTTGGCATAGGTCTTGAACTCGGGCTTCAGCGCCTCGCCGAAGGCCACGGCCTTGCCGGCGATGACATGCATCAGCGGACCGCCCTGGATGCCCGGGAAGATGGCCGAGTTGACCTTCTTGGCGATGGCCTCGTCATTGGTGAGGATCATGCCGCCGCGCGGACCGCGCAGGGTCTTGTGGGTGGTGGTGGTGGCGACATGCGCATGCGGGAACGGCGAGGGATGCTCGCCCGCGGCGACGAGGCCGGCGAAGTGCGCCATGTCGACATGCAGGTAGGCGCCCACGCTGTCGGCGATCTCGCGCATCTTGGCGAAGTCGATCTGGCGCGGAATGGCCGAGCCGCCGGCGATGATCAGCTTCGGCTTGTGCTCGTTGGCCAGCTCCTGGACCTGGTCGTAGTCCAGCATGTTGTCCTGCTGGCGCACGCCGTATTGCACGGCGTTGAACCACTTGCCCGACTGGTTCGGGCGGGCGCCGTGGGTCAGGTGACCGCCGGCGTCAAGCGACATGCCGAGGATGGTGTCGCCGGGCTGGATCAGCGCCTGGTAGACGCCCTGGTTGGCCTGGCTGCCGGAGTTCGGCTGGACGTTGGCGAACTCGCAGCCGAAGAGCTTCTTGGCGCGCTCGATGGCGAGGTTCTCGGCCACGTCGACCCAGTCACAGCCACCGTAGTAGCGGCGACCGGGGTAG
>NZ_JBYNAH010000218.1:0-8771 GCF_059781815.1 Salipiger sp.
CGGTCTCGCTGTAATCGGGCTGGTTGTCGCCGGTGAGGAGGTCGTCCGCGAGGCCGCCATCGCCCAACAGCTCATCCACCGTACCGCCCTCGGCGAGCAAGCCGTCCACGAGCCCGTTGGTCTCGCTGCCATCGGGCTGGTCATCGCCGGTGAGCAGGTCGTCTGCGAGCCCGCCATCGCCGACAAGGTCATCGACCAGCCCGTCCTCATCGAACAGGCTGATGACCTCGTGCCCGTCATCTTCCGCGCCGGGCTCGGGCAGGTGGATGCCGGTCGGGTCCATCGGCACGAAGGAGATCATCTCGCAGTCGGAGATCGTTGCGCTGCCGTCGTCCGGGTCATCGGGATCCAGGGTGATCTCGAACGGGTCGCCGTTGAGGTCGACCTCAACCGAGATCTCCGCACCATGGCCGGCGGTGAGGTTGTACTCATTCGCGGCGAATAGCGCGTCCTCATAGCTGGTGCTGCACTGTGGCCCGAAGGGCAGTTCGCCGTCCTGCAACACGAGCCGGCCCGAGATGGTGTCGGGGTCCATTCCGAAAGCGAACTCCGCGCTGACCGTCAATGCGCCCTCGATCAGCGCGATGTCGCCATCCGGAGAGCTGGCGCCGCTGCCGACGGCAAGGTGAGTGTCGCTTTGCAGGGTTGCGGAATGAAAGCCCATGATTGTTACTCCTCTGAAACACGCCGGGCGAGGCCCGGTCCTCCATGTCTCCAAAGCTGCGGTGACGTGCTTCCGCTCTGCAAGTAAAATATCGAAATGATATTAAAATTGAGGGAAAAACCTGGATGAGCCGTCGCCACTGTTCGCAAGGGGGCTTCAATAGGGATATATAAGATGCATCGTTTCTTTTCGCATAGCTTTCCGTGCTGGCGCGCCATCTGGCCAACGCGATTCTCGAGAGCCTTCGGGCGGCGGAAATTCAAAAAAATATCGTAATGAAAAAAATGGGGCGGCCGGAGCCGCCCCAGTCTGACGTGAGAATGAGGGATTGTTATTGGACCAGTCGGACGTTGCAGGTCCCGTCGAGAACCGTGAGTGATGCCGGCGCGATGGCCAGTCCGACAAAGTCATGCACCACGTCGGCCAGAGCGGCCTCCAGCGGTGCGGAGAGAGAGGCGACCCCGGACAGAAGTCCGCTGGCCACCTCGTACAGACCGCTCGGGGCAAACTGCCCGAGCAGGTCGGTTGCGTCGCGCGCCGCTTGGCGCAGCGTTCCGTCGATGCGGGGCGAGAGCGATTTCGAGGCGCCGCCGAGAATGTCCTCGGCGCTGAACGTCACGGTTCGCTCGCCGCTCTGCATCAGCTCGATCCGGTCGCGCACCGTTTCCTCAAGGGCGGTGATCGCGATGTCGAGGGTGCCGAGACCGGCGCCCGCCGGGTCGAACACCGCCGCGGGGTGCTGGCCGACCGGTCGGCAGAGCGAGCCGCCGGTGCCAAGCTGCGCCGAGGCGTGGGCGATGTCGAGCCCGAGGTCGAGCTGCACAAGACCCAGCAGGTCGAGCCCCTCGATCGAGAGCCGGATCTGCGCGGTTTCGGCATAGGCCTCGGCGCTGCCGGGCTCCGCATCGAGCACGATGCGGCGCGGCTTGAGCACGGTGAGCGATACGGGAATGTTGCCGATCGGGCCGAGATCGGCCGCAAAATCGAGAGCCAGCGCATGCTGGCCGAGCAGTTCCAGCGTGGCAAAGATCAGGTCGGATCCCGCGACCCGGCCAGAAGGCAGCCCCGCGCCGAGCCTCAGGCCGCGGGCGGCCTCGTCGAGTTGCAGCACCTCGCCCAGCCGGATGGTGCCTGCCGGCACCGGGACATCCGCGCCGAGCGCGACCGACCAGAGCCGTCCGAGCCCGATCTCGGCATCGAGGACGTCGCCATAGGTGAGCGGCGCCTGAAGATCGAGGGCGAGGGTCTCGAGCAGCAGATCGGCCTGCAGGTCCAGCGCTCCGTCCGAGCACAGCAGGTCGAGCGCGCTCCCGAGCAGCGGCTGAAGCGCGCCGCGGAACAGGTCGAGCGAGGCCAGACAGTTCGACAGCGTGAAGCTGACGCGCTCTTCGGCAAGCGCGGTGGCGGTACGCTCGATGGGCGCGTCAAAGCCGCGTCGGAGCAGGGCGGTGAGGTTGGTCTTGGCCTCGGAGCTGACGCTGACGCGGGCGGCATTCGGGCGGCGCGGATCGCTGCTCTCGAGTTCGACGAAGCTGCCGTCCTGCCAGCGGCCAAGTTCGACCTGGCCCGGGCGCAAGCGCTCTGCTCTGAAGGTGTCGTTATAGGCCACGGAGTTGCGCGCCTGGCGGAAGGCGGCGTCGCTGTCGCCGGCATAGCGCACCGCTTCGAGCGCGCCCATGTCGGCCTGCGCCTGCAGGTGGCTGCGGTGGTTGTTGATCCAGAGCAGGTCGAACAGCATCGCCATGCCAATCAGGATGCCGGGAAACAGAATGGCGGTTGCGGCGGTCACCGAGCCGCACTCGTCACGCATAGCCATCTCAGCCCCCCATCACCACGGCCTTCGCGGTGATCTGGTCCGAGCCGGCGTTGAGCGTCTTGAACACCGCGTTGAAGCCCATGAAGGAGGCGTCGTAGGTGAGGGCGATCTCGCTCCAGCCCGAGCGGTTGCCGGCGCTGCAGCTGACCGAGCCGAGGCGGTCGGGCTCGATCATCACGAAGGTCTCGACCAGATCGGTCACCAGCGCCTGCTCGATGGTCGCGCAGAGCTCGGCCCGGCTCAGTGCGCCGCCGTGATGTTGCAGCGACTGCCGCGCGACCTCGTGGGTCAGTTGCTGAACATTGGCGATGGTCAGGAGGTAGAGCGCCAGCCAGGCGATGCCGGTCAGGACGGTCATGTAAACCGGGAACAGAATCGCGAACTCGACCGTCGCGCTGCCCGTCTCATCGCGCAGGATCTGCGCTGTCCGCTCTCGAAGCGTTGGCTGTGTCATCGCCCATTCTCCTCGATCTTGTATCAATTTGATACATACCGAGTGAGGCGGGTCTGGGGCCGAGATGTGTCCTCAATACGAAATTGAGGCGATCCGCGGCCGGTGTCGTTGCGATGGTCGTGCCAAAGTCAGAGCGACTGGGCGCTCGCTCCGAGCCTGTAAACCTTGGTCTTGTGGTTCGGAGAGTGCTCGATGTAGCCGAGATCGATCAGCCGTTTCATGGCCCGGTGGAATGTGGCGTGCTTCATCTCCTCGACGGCCGTGGCGCGGCGCACCTGGTCGGAAGAAATATCAGTCGTGCCATCGCCTTGCGCCGCGATGGCGTGAAAGGCGTAGAGCAGATCGCGCTCGTTGCGGTTAAGATCCTCGAGCCCGAGGTCCTTTTCCATCTGCCACAGGGCAGCCCGAAGTTTTGCGATGCCGGATAAGGCGCTCATCTCAATCGTCCAAATCGATCTAAAGTATCGCCATGATAAATTTTCAGATGATTTGACGCAATACCGGTTTGTGCAAAGTCACATTTGTGATTGTAGTGGCCTAGCCCGGACGCTGCATCAGCCGGAAAATTCCGATCAGGATGAGCATGAAGATCGTCAGCCCCGCGAGGTCGCTGAGCACGGTCGGATAGGCGATCGAGAAGGAGAGGCTCTCGATTGAAAAGAGATCGGTCAGCAGGCTGCGCAGGATCAGAGCGAAGGCCGAGGCCTTGATCCCGGCCAGCAGGATGATCTTCCAGACCCGCCGCCCCCCGGTGAGGTCAACCTCGGTATTGATGCCGGCCCATCGCATGGTGGTGAACGCGAAAGGCGCACAGATCGTCGCGAGCAGGGCGTGGCCGTCGGCGGAATTCAGCAATTCGCTTCCGCTGTAGCCTTCCATCACCGACTGCAGCGCGATCCCCGGCAGCAGATAGGCGAGGGACTTCCAGCCATAAAGCCACGCAGACAGCACGATCAGGCCGAAGCCAAGGATGACATACTCGCGGTTGCAGTCGAGGGCGCTGCAGGCCATGCCGTGAAGTTGAAGCAATAGAACCATGACGCCCGATAGCGTCGCCATGCGCATGGCGTGGGATCTCGCGGTGTCTTGCGTGCGGGTGTCGTTTTCGGTCTTCGAATTCAGCCCCAAGGGTCGCTCCTCGTAAAAAGAGAAGCGATCTGGCGCGATCTTTTCTATCGCAAGATGATAGATATTGTCGCGCGTGCAGATCGCTCCTCTTCGTCTCCTCCTGCCGGGCCACGGTTGCAAATTCCGTCGCTCGACATGTCCTTCTCGGCGCCCCCAGGCTCGCCATGTGATCAGCAGCCTAACAAAAAGGTATATCGGTGAAATGCATTTTTCCAATGGAAAGCGAGTGCGTTGCGGAAATGGCGCGGGTGTCATGGTCTCTTGGATGGTGCTTGCGCGGTTGACCTGCGAGTCAACAAACTCTGAAAATTAGACAATTTTGGATCTGCGCGCGCTTTTCGATCCTTCGGGGGGAGAAAGCGATCACACGCGATTGTGATCGCCGGCGCGATCTCGCTCAATTTGAAGTTTATCCACTGCTTTGGGTTATCGCAGGCGTCGCAGGTTGGGTGTGGGCATCCCTGTGCTTGTGTCCTGCGACATGTTGTTTTGCGAGCCGGGTACATCTGCCGAGGGGGCGCGCCCGCGGCAGACGGGCGTTTCGGCGACCGGCGTCGGCTCGGGTGAGCCAAAGCGCCCGCCGGTCAGCGCTGGATCTCGTCGAGAAGCCAGCTTCGGAAGCGCTGCACATGCGGGCTGGCGAGCGCCGGTTCGGGCAGGATCAGCGCGTAATGTTCGCCGGTCTCGAAGCGCCGCGGCGCGGCTAGCGCCAGCGCCCCGCGATCAAGCGCCGGGCGGGCGACGATCTCGGGCACGATGCCGACGCCGAGCCCGGCGATGGCGGCGTCGACGATCATGTCGAAATGGTCGAGCCGCGCGCCGCGCAGGATGCGGCGGGGATCGGTGTCGGAGCCGCGAAACCAGTCGAGCCAGAGGGTGGGGCGGGTCGATTGCTGCAGCAGGGGAAGTTCCAGCAAATCGGCATCGCTGAGCGCATCCTGCCCGGCGAGCAGCGCGGGCGCGGCCACGATCACCATGGTTTCCGGGATCACCGGCTCGGTGCTGACGCCGGGCATGTCATGCCGGCTGCGCATAATGGCAAGGTCGAAGGGCTCGCGCCCGAAATCCACCGGCAGGAGCCGTGCCGAGAGGTCGAGGCTGATCTCGGGGGCGACCCGCGCGAAGCCTGCGAGGCGCGGGATCAGCCAGATCCGGGCGAGGCTCGGCAGCACCGCCATGCGCAGCACCGCGTCGCGGCCACCGAAGGCCATGACCCCCATCGCCGCCTCGTCGAGCTCTGCGAGCAGCTTCTCGGCGCGGTCGAGAAACGCATGCCCCGCGGGCGAGAGCACCAGTCTCTGCCGCACCCGGTTGAACAGCGCCACGCCGAGCCGGTCCTCGAGCGAGGCAAGCGAACGCGAGATCGCGCTCTGGGTCAGGCCAAGGCTGTCGGCGGCCATCGTCGTGGTGCCGCGCCGGGCGCAGGCGGTGAACGCCTCGAGCTCGGCGACGGAGGGGATATAGGCTTTGCGCATCAGGGCTCCGGTGGAAACGGCGATGCGTAGGTTTATGAGAAAATCTCATTCCTTGCGCAAATTAAATCGTTTCCATCCCGGCCCGCGCGGGCGTACCCTGCGCGACAAAACGCGAAAAGGATTCCGACCATGGCCGACGCCCCCGCTCTTCGTCCCAAGGACAACCCCGCCCTCGCCGGATTCTCGTGGGAGGACCCGTTCCTGTTCGACGCCCAGCTCGAGGAAGACGAGCGCATGATCGGCGAGAGCGCCCGCGCGTTCGCGCAGGACAAGCTGCTGCCGCGGATCGAGCACGCCTACATGGAAGAGCAGACCGATCCCGAAATCTTTGCCGAGATGGGCGCGCAGGGCCTGCTCGGCGTCACAGTGCCGGAGCAATATGGCGGCATCGGCGCGGGCTATGTCAGCTACGGCCTTGTGGCGCGCGAGGTCGAGCGGGTGGATTCGGGCTATCGCTCGATGATGTCGGTGCAGTCCTCGCTGGTGATGTACCCGATCTACGCCTACGGCTCCGAGGAACAGCGGCAGAAATATCTCCCCAAGCTGGCTTCGGGTGAGTGGATCGGCTGCTTCGGTCTGACCGAGCCCGATGCGGGCTCCGATCCCGCGGGCATGAAGACCCGCGCCATCAAGACCGAGGGCGGTTATCGCCTGAAGGGCGCCAAGATGTGGATCTCGAACGCGCCGATCGCCGATGTCTTCGTGGTCTGGGCCAAATCCGAGGCTCATGGCGGCAAGATCCGCGGCTTCGTGCTCGAGAAGGGCATGAAGGGGCTGTCGGCGCCGAAGATCGGCGGCAAGCTCTCGTTGCGTGCCTCGATCACCGGCGAGATCGTCATGGATGACGTCGAGGTGGGCGAAGAGGCGCTGCTGCCGAATGTCGAGGGGCTCAAGGGCCCGTTCGGCTGCCTCAACCGGGCGCGTTATGGCATCGCCTGGGGCGTGATGGGCGCGGCGGAGGCCTGCTGGATGCAGGCGCGCCAGTACGGTCTCGACCGCAAGCAGTTCGACAAGCCGCTGGCCGGCACTCAGCTGTTTCAGAAGAAGCTCGCCGACATGCAGACCGAGATCGCCCTCGGCCTGCAGGCGGCGCTGCGGGTGGGGCGTCTGATGGACAGCGCGAAGGCGGCGCCCGAGATGATCTCGCTGATCAAGCGCAACAATTGCGGCAAGGCGCTCGATATCGCCCGCATGGCGCGCGACATGCATGGCGGCAACGGCATCCAGATCGAATACGGCGTGATGCGCCACGCGGCCAACCTCGAGACGGTGAACACCTACGAGGGCACTCACGACGTGCACGCGCTGATCCTCGGCCGGGCGCAGACCGGGATTCAGGCGTTCTTCTGATCGTCTGTTCCTATGCGAACACTTGGGGGCGGTGCCGTGTGGTGCCGCCCTTTTGCGTCTGGAGGCCGAGCGACGGGCAGGGGGCGCTGCCCCCTCTGCGGCAAGCCGCATTCACCCCCGAGGTATTTGGAAACCAGAGAAGGCAAGGGCGCGGCGCTCCTGTCTTCTCTTCGTCAAAAATACTCCCGCCGGAGGCGTCCGGCAGTGCAGCAAGCGCGGGGGCTGATCAGCCGGGTGCTGCGGTCTCGCGGGAAGATGCGTCGCGGGGCTGGTCAAGCGGCGCGGATATGCCTTAGACAAGGCCAACTGCGAGACGGAGAGGCGCGATGGACGATCTGTTCAATTCCTTCATGAACGGCCCCGATGAGAAGGGCCGCTTCGGCATCTATGGCGGGCGCTTCGTGTCCGAGACCCTGATGCCGCTGATCCTCGAGCTCGAGGAGCAGTACGAGCGGGCCAAGACCGATGACAGCTTCTGGGCCGAGATGGACGATCTCTGGAAGAACTATGTCGGTCGCCCGTCGCCGCTGTATTTCGCCCAGCGCATGACCGAGGAGCTTGGCGGCGCCAAGATCTACCTCAAGCGCGACGAGCTCAACCACACCGGTGCGCACAAGATCAACAACGTGCTGGGCCAGATCATCCTCGCCAAGCGCATGGGCAAGACCCGCATCATCGCCGAGACCGGCGCCGGCCAGCATGGCGTCGCCACCGCCACGGTCTGCGCCAAGTTCGGTCTGAAATGCGTGGTCTACATGGGCGCGCATGATGTCGAGCGCCAGCAGCCCAACGTCTTCCGCATGCGCCTGCTGGGCGCCGAGGTGGTGCCGGTGACCTCCGGGCGCGGCACCCTCAAGGACGCGATGAACGACGCGTTGCGCGACTGGGTGACCAATGTGCGCGACACGTTCTACTGCATCGGCACGGTGGCCGGCCCGCACCCGTACCCGGCCATGGTGCGCGATTTTCAGGCCGTGATCGGCAAGGAAGTGCGCTGGCAGCTCGCCGAGCAGGAGGGCGAGGGGCGTCTTCCCGACACGGTGATCGCGGCGATCGGCGGCGGCTCCAATGCGATGGGCCTGTTCCACCCGTTCCTCGACGATGCCTCGGTCAAGATCATCGGCGTCGAGGCCGGTGGCAAAGGCGTGAACGAGAAGATGGAGCATTGCGCCTCGCTGACCGGTGGTCGCCCCGGCGTGCTGCATGGCAACCGCACCTACCTGCTGCAGGACGAGGACGGCCAGATCCTCGAGGGCTTCTCGATCTCCGCCGGGCTCGACTACCCGGGCATCGGCCCCGAGCACGCCTGGCTGCACGACACCGGCCGCGCCGAGTATGTCTCGATCACCGACAAGGAGGCGCTGGAGGCGTTCCAGTTCTCCTGCCGCACCGAAGGCATCATCCCGGCGCTCGAGCCCAGCCACGCGCTGGCGCATGTGATGAAGATCGCGCCGGAGCTGCCCGCGGACCATATCATCGTGATGAACATGTGCGGCCGTGGCGACAAGGATGTGTTCACTGTCGCCAAGCATCTTGGCTTTGACATGTCCGACACCGAGGAAGGCCGCACCTTCGAGGAGTGAGACCGGATATTACCGAAAAAGAACAGGCGCCCCGCGGGGCGCCTTTTTGTTGCAGTCCTTCTGCGGGCGGCCTCAGGCCGGATCGGCGGCGTAGCTTTGCAGCACGCTCAGCGGCACGATGTCGAGCGCGCGCATGTGGGTGGCCTCCAGCAGGACCTTGGGTGCGCAGCCCTCGTCCGCGGCCTGCAGGAAGCGGGCGGCGCACAGGCACCAGCGGTCGCCGGGCTGCAGGCCCGTAAAGCTGAACTCGGGGCGCGGCGTCGACAGGTCGTTGCCGACATATTTGGAAAACGCCAGAAAC
>NZ_JBYNAH010000219.1:0-8746 GCF_059781815.1 Salipiger sp.
CGCTATGAGGTTGCGATAGGCCTCGGCCACCGCCTGTTTGCCGCCTTCGACCGGGTCGGCGAAGACGTAGCGGGGGGTGACGTCGGAGGTGAAGGCGAGTGCTTTGGTGGTGCCGTGGACACGGACGAGGCCCGCGCCTGCGCCGGGCACGCGCATCGTGTCGGCCATGACTTGCGCGTCGTATTGCTCGTAGGCCCATGATTTACTGGCATAATTCGGGCTGGAGAGGAGGGCGCGGAGGGCGTCCATCGGGGCGATGTTGGGCAGCTCTTCGAGCGGCGCGCGGGCGGGTGTTGGTGTGTGTGGGCGGTCGTATTCGGGCGCGGTGCCGGAGAGGGCGCGGAGGGGGAGGTCGGCTTTGGTCTCGCCGTTGAGCGTGACGAGGAAGCGGTCTTCCGCGATGGTCTCACCCACGATGGCGAAGTCGAGATCCCACTTCTCAAACACGGCGCGGGCGATGTCCTCTTTCGCGGGGTCGAGGACCATGAGCATGCGCTCCTGGCTCTCGGATAGCATCATCTCGTAGGCCGTCATGTTCTCTTCGCGGACGGGCACTTTCTCGAGGTCGAGCCGCACGCCGAGCCCGCCCTTGTCGCCCATCTCGACAGCGGAGCAGGTGAGGCCGGCGGCGCCCATGTCCTGGATCGAGACGACCGCGCCGGTCTCCATCAATTCAAGACAGGCCTCGAGCAGGCGCTTCTCGGTGAAGGGGTCGCCCACCTGCACGGTCGGGCGTTTCTCTTCGATGGTGTCGTCGAACTCGGCCGAGGCCATGGTCGCGCCGCCAACGCCGTCGCGGCCGGTCTTGGCGCCGAGATAGACCACCGGCATGCCGATGCCCGAGGCGGCGGAGTAGAAGATCTTGTCGGCATCGGCGAGGCCCGCCGCGAAGGCGTTGACCAGGCAGTTGCCGTTATAGGCCGGGTGGAAGCGCACTTCGCCGCCGGCGGTCGGCACGCCGAAGCAGTTGCCGTAGCCGCCCACGCCTTCGACCACGCCATGCACGAGGCGGCGGGTCTTGGGGTGATCGGTTTCGCCGAAGCTCAGCGAGTTCATCGCCGCGATGGGCCGCGCCCCCATGGTGAAGACATCGCGCAGGATGCCGCCCACGCCGGTGGCCGCGCCCTGGTAGGGCTCGATATAGGAGGGGTGGTTGTGGCTCTCCATCTTGAAGACCACCGCCTGGCCATCGCCGATATCGACCACGCCGGCATTCTCCCCGGGGCCGCAGATCACCTGCGGGCCGGAGGTCGGCAGGTTCTTCAGGTGGATCTTCGACGACTTGTAGGAACAGTGCTCGTTCCACATGGCGGAAAAGATCCCGAGCTCGGTGAAGGTCGGCTCGCGGTTGAGGATCTGAAGGATGCGTGCGTATTCATCCGGCTTGATGCCGTGCGCCTCGATCAGCTCTTCGGTGATGGCCGGTTCCTGCATGCTCATACCCCTCTGGCAATCCTGCGCGCTCTTTAAGGCAAGGGTGACGCAGTGGGAAGGGGGCTGAGGGCCGCTCAGGGCCGGGTTGCGGAGAAAAGGTTGATGCGGGCGGGGATATGGCAGCCGTTGCCGTCGTCGAAGCCGCGAAACGCCTCGCGCACCCGGGCGTGGATCGCGGCACGGTCGGCCTCGGTGCCGTCCTTGTCGCGGATATGGCGCGAGATCGGGCCGACATACTGCGTGAGCGCCGCTGCCGCGTCGAAACCCTCGGGTACCTCGAGCGTGGTGTCGACGGTCTCGGCCTCTGTGTCGGTGTAGCCTGAAGCCTTGAGCAGCCCCAGCACGCGGGCGGTGTCGGCAAAGGCGGTGGGGCCGGGGCCGTGCGGATCGCCGGGCGTGGCAGGGCCGAGTCGCTCGACCGCGAAGCACATGGCGAGGTGGAACCACGGGTTGTGCTCGGCCGCGGCCCAGGCCGCGAAGACCAGCCGCCCGCCGGGGCGCAGGTGGCGGTGGAGGTTGGCAAAGCCCGCCACCGGGTCGGCGAAGAACATCAGCCCCATGCGCGACACGCAGAGATCGAAGGGAGCGCCCTCATGCGCCCATGTCTGGGCATCGGCGACAAGGAAATCCGGCGCGCAGGTCATCCCCTCGCTGCGCGTGCGCCCGACCTCGACCAGCGGGGCGGAGATGTCGAGCCCCAGCACATGGCCTTCGGTGCCCACGCGCTGGCCCGCCGCGATGGCCACCGCACCGGCACCGCAACCGATGTCGATGACCCGCTCGCCGGGGCGCGGATCGGCGGCGTCGAGGATGATGTCGGTGAGCCGCGCGTGCAGCGTGTCGAGCTCGTGGTGCAGCCGCACCCAGTGCTGGCCGGGGCCGGTGCTCCAGAAGGCTTCCTGACCCGCATTGGGCCCGTCTGTCATGCTGTCGGTCATCGCTGGTCTCCCCTGACAAAGCCTACCCAAGAATCCGGATGTGTGCGGCCAAAAAAAAGGCCGAGCACAAAGCTCGGCCGAAGTCCAACAGGGAGGTATGAAGATGATGCGCGCTCGGGCGCTTCAAGCTTCATCTGCCGAATATGTTATCAGTTCTGAGTCGATCAAGGGAGAAGATGCCGCAGAAGCAGCATTGCCGCCATGAATGTGGCGCATAGCTCACACTTTAAGGGCGAGTTTAGTCCGCTCCCATAGCCCGAAGCTGCCGCCGGTGGGCAAAGATTTCTTCCTGCACGAAGTCGCGGAAGGCCGCTACACGCTTGGAATGGCGCAACTCTTCCGGGTAGGCGAGGAACACTGGAACCTCGTTGCTTTCGATTTCGGGGAGCACGCGAACCACCGAGGGGAAATCCTCGATGATGTAATCGGGCAGAACGCCGATGCCGAGATTTGCGACCACGGCCTGCAACACGCCGAAATAGTTGTTTACCGTTAGCGCCGTCTGGATGTCGTAGGTCAGCAGCTCCTGCACCAGCAGTTTGCCCGCGGCCACCTGCGAAGAGGACGGGTTCTGGCAGATCAGCCGGTGCTGCGACAGTTCGTCGAGCGAGCTTGGCACGCCATGCTCGGCCAAATACTCGGGCGAGGCATACATGCGCATCCGGATCGACATCAGCCGCTTGCGGATCAGGTCGGCTTGGCTTGGCTCCTTCATGCGGATGGCGACATCGGCCTCGCGCATGGGAAGGTCGAGCACGCGCTCCTCGAGCATGAGGTCGATCTTGAGATCGGGAAACTTCTCGTAGAGCTTGGTCAGGCGGGGGGCGAGCCAGAGCACGCCGAAGCCGTGGGTGGTGGTGACCTTGAGCTCACCGAACACCTCTTCCTCGCTGTCGCGGATGCGCGCGGTGGCGGCGTCGATGCGTTTGACCATCGAGGCCGTGGCGTCGAACAGCAATTCGCCCTGCTCGGTGAGAATCAGCCCGCGGGCATGGCGGTGAAACAGGGTCGTGTTGAGCGACTCCTCAAGCGAGCGGATCTGCCGAGAGACCGCGGATTGCGACAGATGCAGCGCATCGCCCGCATGTGTCAGGCTGCCCGCATCCGCAACCGCGTGAAATATTCTTAGCTTGTCCCAGTCCATTTCGGTACCCATGCCTGCTCGCGGCGCCTGTATACGACAGATATCTTAAATAGGAACCTTTCCTTTCAGGACAGTCTGAAAACACGAAAAAAATGTTATGAAGGTCAGCTTTTTTGACCTATTATGTGGGCAGAATGCCACGTGATGAGCGTTGGGAGGCGCGCATGACCAAGCAAGTTATCTCACTCGAAGACCGTTTTGATCTCGACAAGAGCCCGGTGCTGCTGAACGGCACGCAGGCGCTTGTGCGTCTCATGTTGATCCAGAAGGCGCGGGACCGCGCCGCCGGGCTGAACACGGCTGGCTATGTCACCGGATACCGGGGCTCGCCGCTCGGCGCCGTCGATCTGCAGATGCAGCGCGCCGGGAAATATCTCGCCGCCGCCGACGTCACCTTTCAGGAGGGGCTGAACGAGGATCTCGCCGCCACCGCGCTCTGGGGCAGCCAGCAGGCCGAGCTGCGCGGCGAGGGCAAATATGACGGTGTCTTCGGCCTCTGGTACGGCAAGGGGCCGGGGGTCGACCGCTCGGGCGACGTGATGCGCCACGCCAACATGGCCGGCACCTCGCAGCATGGCGGCGTCATCATGGCGATGGGCGATGACCACACGGGCGAGAGCTCGACCGTGCTGCACCAGTCGGAATGGGCGATGGTCGATGCCTACATGCCGGTGGTCTCGCCCGCCGGCGTGCAGGAGATCCTCGATTACGGCGTCTACGCCTATGCGCTGTCGCGCTTTGCCGGCGTCTGGGTCGGGCTCAAGACGATGAAGGACACGGTCGAGGCCACGGCGGTGGTCGATGGCCGGCCCGAGCGCATGTCGCTGGTCACGCCGGAGTTCGACATGCCGCCCGGCGGGCTCAACATCCGGCTTGGCGATACGCCGCATGAGCAGGAAAAGCGCATCATCGATTACAAGCGCTTCGCCGCCGAGGCGTTCTCGCACGCCAACAAGATGGACAAGCGCATGTGGGGCAAGCCCGGCGCCAAGATCGGCTTTGTCGCGGCGGGCAAGAACTGGCTCGATCTGGTGCACGCGCTGTCGCTTCTGGGCATCGACGAGGCCGAGGCCGAGCGGCTGGGGATCACCACCTACAAGGTCGGCCAGACCTTCCCGCTCGACATGCTGGGCTTCCATGACTGGGCCGAGGGGCTCGACCTGATCGTCGTGGTCGAGGAGAAGCGCAAGCTGATCGAGGTGCAGGTCAAGGAGGCGATCTTCGACGACCGCCGCGGCCGCCGGGTCTATGGCTGGCACAAGGGCGGCGGCGCGGGCTCGATGCACGGGCCCGAGCTGTTCCCGACGCAGGGCGCGCTCGATCCGATCATGATCGCCGAGCGGCTGGGCACCATCCTGATCGAGGAAGGCCGCGACACCGAGCGCCTGCGCGCATCGCTGCAAACCCTAGCCGAGGCGCGGAAATCCGACAATGCCGAGGATATCGCAGCGCGGCTTCCCTATTACTGCGCCGGTTGCCCGCACAACACCTCCACCAAGGTGCCCGAAGGCAGCCGGGCCTATGCCGGCATCGGCTGTCACTACATGGTGCAGTGGATGGACCGCGAGACCACCGGCTTCACCCATATGGGCGGCGAGGGCGCGAACTGGATCGGCGAGGCGCCGTTCTCGACCCGCCCGCACGTGTTCCAGAACCTGGGCGACGGCACCTACAACCACTCAGGGGTGCAGGCGATCCGGGCCGCGCTCGCGGCAAACACCAACATCACCTACAAGATCCTCTACAACGACGCCGTCGCGATGACCGGCGGGCAGGCCAACGAGGGCGGGCTCACCGCCGATCGGATCGCCCGCGAGCTGGTGGCGATGGGCGTGCAGCGCCTCGTCGTGGTCTATGACGAGAAGGAGGACGTCGATTTCGGCCTCTTCCCGCAGGGCATCGAGCATTTCGAGCGTGCCGAGATGGACGCGGTGCAAAAGCGGATGCGCGAGGTCGAGGGTGTTTCGGTGATCCTCTACATCCAGACCTGCGCCGCCGAGAAGCGCCGCCGCCGCAAGCGCGGCAAGTTCCCGGACCCGGACAAGCGCGTCTTCATCAACACCGATGTCTGCGAGGGCTGCGGCGATTGCGGTGTGCAGTCGAACTGCGTCGCCATCGTGCCGGAAGAGACCGAGCTGGGCCGCAAGCGCGCCATCGACCAGTCGAGCTGCAACAAGGATTTCTCCTGCCTCAAGGGCTTCTGCCCGTCCTTCGTCACCCTCGAGGGGGCCAAGGTGCGCAAGGGCGCGACCACCGAGCTTGCGCTGCCCGACATGCCCGAGCCGGCGCTGCCGCCGATCGACGGCACCCATAACGTGGTGATCACCGGCGTGGGCGGCACCGGCGTGGTGACCATCGGCGCGGTGCTGGCGCAGGCGGCGCAGATCGCGGGCCTCGGCGCGGGGATGATGGAGATGGCCGGCCTCGCCCAGAAGGGCGGCGCGGTGCATATCCACCTGCGCCTCGCCAACCGCCCCGAGGACATCTCGGCGGTGCGCGTGGCGATCGGTGAGGCCCATGCGCTGATCGGCGGCGATCTCGTCGTGAGCGCCGGGGCCAAGACGCTTGGCCTGACCTCCTCGGGGCGCACCGGGGCGGTGGTCAACAGCCACGAGATCGTCACCGGAGAGTTCACCCGCAATACCGAATTTGCCTTGCCGAACGACCGCTTGAAGCTCGCAATTGAAGCGCGGATGCAAGAGCGGGCCAAGCTGTTCGACGCCACCGAGCTGGCCAAGGCGACGCTCGGCGACTCGATCTTCTCGAACATGATGATCCTTGGCGCCGCGTGGCAGCAGGGCCTCGTGCCGCTGCCGCATGACGCCATCGCCGAGGCGCTGCGCCTCAACGGCGCGGCGGTCGAGAAGAACCTGCGCGCCTTCGAGATCGGCCGCTGGGCGATGCTGCACCCGGAGGCGGCCGAAAGGCTCCTGAGCCCCACGGTGATCGAGAAGCCGAAGACGCTGGACGAGAAGATCGCCTTCCGCGAGGGTCACCTGACCGCCTATCAGAACAAGCGGCTGGCCAAGCGCTATCGCGCGCTGGTCGACCGCGCGGAGGATGAGCGTCTGCGCGAGGCCATCGCCAAGGGCTATCACAAGCTGCTCGCCTACAAGGACGAGTACGAGGTCGCGCGGCTGCATCTCGAGACCGAGGCCAAGGCGCGCGAACAGTTCGACGGCGATTTCAAGATGAGCTTCCACCTCGCGCCGCCGCTGCTGTCTAAGATTGGCTCGGACGGGCGCCCGGTGAAAAAGCAGTACGGCGAGGGGATGCTGCGCAATTTCCGCCTGCTGGCCAAGCTCAAGGGCCTGCGCGGCACGCCGCTCGATCCCTTCGGGCGCACCGCCGAGCGCAGGATGGAGCGCGCGCTGATCACGCAGTACGAGCGCGACATGGACGAGGTGCTGCCCAAGCTCACGCCTGAGACCCGCGATGCCATCGTGGCGCTGGCCGAGCTGCCTCTGAAGATCCGCGGCTTCGGTCCGGTCAAGGAGGCCAACGAGCGCGAGGCCGCCAAGCGCCGCGAGGAACTGCTCGCGGTGATCCGCGACGGCGGCGGGGCGCTGGCACAGGCGGCGGAGTGATCCGCCGCCCCGGCACTGTCCCGACTGCGGCGACGGTCGTAATGGATTTTTGCGCCAAAGCCCCGTAAGAGCAGGAAATGCCGCGAGAACGAGTCGCGGCACTGGGCAGTGACGGCAGGAGACAGGCCGATGGCGGTTGGGGTATTCGATTCCGGGCTTGGCGGGCTCACGGTGCTGGACGCGGTGAGCAAGCGCTTGCCCGACGTACCCTTCGTGTATTTCGCCGACAGCGCCCACGCGCCCTATGGCGTGCGCGACGCCGACGATATCTACAACCTGACCACCGCCGCGGTCGAGCGGCTCTGGGAGGCGGGCTGCGATCTCGTCATCCTCGCCTGCAACACCGCTTCCGCCGCCGCGCTGCGGCGCATGCAGGAAAGCTGGATCCCGCGCGACAAGCGGGTGCTGGGCGTCTTCGTGCCGCTGATCGAGGCGCTGACCGAGCGCCAGTGGGGCGACAACTCGCCGCCCCGCGAGGTTGCGGTGCAGCACGTGGCGCTGTTTGCCACGCCCGCCACCGTGCGCAGCCGTGCCTTCCAGCGCGAGCTGGCGTTCCGCGCCATCGGCGTCGATGTCGAGGCGCAGGCCTGTGGCGGGCTCGTCGATGCCATCGAGGAGGGCGACATGATCCTCGCCGAGGCGCTGGTGCGCAGCCATGTCGACGCCCTCAAGCGCAAGATGCCCGACCCGCAGGCGGCGATCCTCGGCTGCACCCATTACCCGCTGATGCAGGAGACCTTCCAGGAGGCGCTGGGGGCCGATGTCGCGGTCTATTCGCAGGCCAATCTCGTGGCCGAGTCGCTGGCCGACTACCTGCAGCGCCACCCGGAGATGATCGGCACCGGCACCGAGACCCGTTTCCTGACCACCGGCGATCCGCGCAAGGTCTCGGGCCACGCCACCCGCTTCCTGCGCCGCGAAATCAGCTTCGAGGCGGCCTGAGCGGCGCCCGGCCGACGCGCGTGCTCGCCGGAAATTGATCTGCCGCACTTACATGCGGGCCCTTGCATGCCATATAGTCCAGGCTGACAAGTCGGGACGTGTCGCGCAGGCTGGGCCGGTGCGATCAGGAGAGGAGAAACCATGTCGCTCAAATCGCTCAAGAAACAGCGCCGCATTCAGGTGATCGCGCTGGCCGCGGTCGCACTGATGGTCTCGACCGCGCTGATCGGCTACGCGATGCGGGACGGCATCAACTTCTTCCGCTCTCCGAGCCAGGTGGTGGAAGAGCCGCCGACGCCCAACGAGACCTTCCGCCTCGGCGGGCTGGTGGAGGAGGGCACTCTGATCCGCGGCGACGGCCACGAGATCCGCTTCAGCGTCACCGATGGCGGCGCCTCGGTGCCGGTGGTCTTCGCCGGCGTGCTGCCGGATCTCTTTGCCGAGAACCAAGGCATGGTGGGCACCGGACGCTATGTGGACGGGGTCTTCGTGGCCTCCGAGATCCTCGCCAAGCACGACGAGACCTACATGCCGAAAGAGGTCATGGACGCGCTGAAGGAGCAGGGCGTCTACCAGGATCCCAATAGCTGAGGCTTGGTGCGCCGTTGAGCGGACTGCTGCCTGGCTGAACGGTCGAACGCTCTAGGCGCGGAATCAAGGCCGCAGGCCGCCGCGCATCGGTCATGCTGAAAGCATGCCTC
>NZ_JBYNAH010000220.1:0-8707 GCF_059781815.1 Salipiger sp.
GAGGTCGCTGTGGGGTAACTCCCGTGGAAGTTCGAGTCTTCTCGACCGCACCATTCTCTCCGAACATCGGTGAGTGAGCCTTCGGGCAAAGGGCCATCCGGCATGCCGGTCCCTGTCCGGCCAGCATCTTCCCCCGTTTCGTTTCCCGCTGATCCCGATGGCCTGCAACGGGTTTTGTCGTCGCGCTTTGCGCTGGTCGCTTGCGCCGCGCGTGCGGCTTCGCAAAACTCGAATGCAAACCTGCGTTCCGGGAAAGCGGCATGAAGATCAATCTGTTCAAAGGCGTTGCCTTCCATTTCCTGCCGCTGATGCTGGGGCTGGTGCTGTTCGCCGCCTCGCTCACGCCCTCATTGACGCCGCGAAGCTGGATGTTCCAGGGCGTGCTGGGTGGAGTGGTCACTGCCATGGGCTATCTCACCGGGCGCTGCGTGCAGCTGCTTTGGGCCGCGGTCGGTCTGCCGCCGCTTGGCGGGCGCATGGCGCGGGTGGCGGCGGTCATCCTCTCGCTTTGCGCCCTCACGGCTTGGTTTTTCGCCGTGGCGCGCAGCACCGAGTGGCAGAACTCCATCCGCGAGCGCGTCGCGATGGAGCCGGTCGAGGGCACTCACCTGATTCCAATGATTGGCACCGCGCTCCTGGTTTTCCTGGGCTGCTTCGTCCTCGGGTTGCTGATCCGGCTGCTGTTCTACGCGCTGCGCAAGCGGCTTCTGCGGGTGATGCCCGCGCGCACCGCCAATGTGCTGGGCGTGGCCGGGGCGGTGCTGCTGCTCTTCGTCCTGACCATGGACGGGCTGGTGCCGCAGGTCTTCAAGATGCTCGACAGCTCTTACGCCGAGGCGCAGTCGCTGTTCGACACCGCCCCCCCGGCGCCGACCGATCCGCGCAAGCCCGGCAGCGCCGAATCGCTGGTCGACTGGCAACTCATGGGCCAGCCGGGGCGCAACTTCATCGAGCGCGGGCCGGACGCGGCGCGGATCGCGGAGCTCACCGGGCGCGAGGCGATGGATCCGATCCGGGTCTATGTCGGCCGGGCCCAGGCCAAGGAGCCGCAGGTCCGGGCCGAGATCGCTCTGGAAGAGCTCAAGCGGCTCGGTGCCTTCGAGCGCAAGATCCTCGTCGTCGCCTCTCCAACCGGCACTGGCTGGCTCGACCCTGGCGCGCAGGACACCATCGAATATCTGCATGGCGGCGACGTGGCGACGGTGGCGACGCAGTATTCCTTCATGCAATCGCCGATGGCGCTGATCTTCGAGACCAGCACCGGGCTCGAGCAGGCCGAGGCCACGCTCAACACGATCTACCGGTACTGGCGCAGCCTGCCGAAAGAGAGCCGCCCGCGGCTCTACCTGCACGGGCTGAGCCTTGGCGCGTGGTCGTCGATGTATGCGCTGAACCTCTTCGAGGTATTCGGAGACCGGATCCAGGGCGCGCTGTGGTCCGGCCCGCCCTTCGTCTCGACCAAGTGGCGCCAGATCACCGGCGCGCGCAACCCGGGCTCGCCCTATGTCTCGCCGGTGATCGCCGATGGCTCTCTGGTGCGTTTCATGACGCAGTATGGCGGGCTCGAGCGGGCCACCGCGCCGTGGTCGGATGTGCGGGTGGTCTATCTCCAGCACGCCTCCGACGGGATCGTGTTCTACGAGCCGGCCTCGTTCTGGCGCGCGCCGCGCTGGATGCGCGAGCCGCCGGCGCCGGACGTGTCGCCGCTCATGCGCTTCCTGCCGATCGTAACGCAGTTCCAGCTCGCGCTCGACATGCTGATCGCGACTGACCTGCCGGTGGGCTACGGCCACAACTACGCTGCCACCGAGTATATCGACGCCTGGATCGCGCTGACCGATCCGGAGGGCTGGACCGCGGGGGATATCGCGGCGCTGAAGGCGCGCTGCAGTCGCGAGGCGCTGGGCTGCGAGCGTTGAGGCGCGGGGCTCAGTTCACCCGGTAGATGCGCAGCGCGCTGTCCGGGTCGCTGGTCGGCACCTCGGCGAGGAAATCCGGCACGGCGCCGCCCTCCAGCGCGTGGCCGAAGCCGTCGAAGCCGGATTTCGCGAGGGTGGCAAGCTCGGGGTCGGCGGGGCAGACCAGCATGTAATCGATGCCGTAGCGCCCCAGCGCCTCATGCGCGGCCTCGGGCGTTGCGGCCAGCGTGATCTCGAGCTGGGCGCGCATGCCATCCTGATTGCGGTGATAGGGCGCCGAGAGCGTGCGGTGGCCGCTGTGCAGTAGTACGTGGGTGCCAAAGTTGGACGGGGCCGAGACCACGCCCTGGGGCAGGGCTGCGAGCGCGGCCATGGCGCCGGGGGTGAAGCAGGCCCGGGGCCCGGTCTCCGGTGTGACCGGCGCTGCGTTGGCGGGGCTGGCGACGTGGTCCATCAGGGTCTCGGCGCTGTCGAGCATCTGCACCCAGACCATCGGCAGCGCGAGCAGCACGCAGGCAATCGCCGCAACACCCCGGCTCGCGCCATGCCCATCGCGCCATGCGCGGTGCAGGGCGGCCGCGCTGGTCCCCATGACCGGGGCCGAGAGGGCGGTGAGAACAAAGACGCCGCGAAGCTGGTAGCAACCGATGGCGAAGGCGGCGGCGAGCAGCAGCGACACCAGCAGCCACGCCCCGTCGCGCTTGCGCCAGCCGGCGGAGAGGGCAAGCGCCAGCGCCGCGAGGCCGAGCAGGTAGTAGCCGAAGAGGAACGGCTTGGCGCCGGTCTCGATCAGGTCGAGCAGGCTACGCGCCTCGCGCACGAAGGCCATCCAGCGCGTGTCGAGATAGGGATCGAGCGCGCCGTAAGGCTCGGAGAGGCAGGCCGGGGTGACGGCGAGCGTCAGCGCGCCGACGATGGCGAAGAGGCCAAGCAGCACGCCCGCGCGGGTCTTGAGAGGCCGGTCGGAGACCAGGGCCGCCGCCAGCGCCATGGAGCCCACGCCAAGCGCCACGGGCAGGGCGAGGTCGACCGAGAAGGCATCGCAATAGCCGCCCAGATAGGCCGAAGCCGGGGCAAGCGCGGGGAAGAGCAGCGCCAGCCCGCCCACGGCGCCAAGGGCGAAGCGCAGCACCGGGCCGCGCTCGGCGGCGCCGTTCACCAGCCAGAAGCCTGCCATGCCGAAGGTGCAGAGCGCCAGCAGCGGCAGGGTCTCGACCCCGATGGCGAGGCTCGCGGCCAGCGCGAGCCCCGAGACCACCGGCAGCACGCGGCGGTCGCGACGGTCGATCACGCCCCAGAGCAGCAGCAGGAGCAGGGCAACCTGCGCGTTGTGATGGTCGATGGCGCCGGGCAGGAAGCGCGGGTCGCCCCAGAACATGCCGGCGGTGAGCGCGCCGGAGACGGCGCCGGCGACGCGCCCGCCTAGGGCGGCGCCGATCCGGGTTGCCAGCGCGACCACGGTGGCCAGCATCAGCAGCGGCCAGATCAGCAGGGCGAGATACTCGGCCTGCGGGCGGTCGGTGAACAGGTCGAAGAGCAGCACCAGCCCGGCGATGGGTGTGTCGATCAGGCGCGACCAGTGCATCTCGAATCCGCCCTCGAGCCCGAGCCGCGGCTGGGTCAGGTCGAACCAGCCCTGACCGGCAAGCAGGTCGCGGATGCTCACGAGCCGCATCGCCGAGTCGTTCATCAGCCCGTAGAACAGGCTCTCGGCGCCGGGCGCGCGGCTCAGCGTCATCAGGGCGACATAGGCGAAGGCTAGGACGGGCAGCCATCGCATGAGCGGGCTTTGTGTGTCGGTCTGCTGGGTCATTCTGACGGCTCGGACGGTTTTGACTCGTTAACGGGGGGCGGCGCGGAAAACGCTCGTGGCGGGGTCGCCACAACGGACGGGGCGCGGGGCGCTTCGGCCTTGATCGAGGTGGGCGGGGCGGCGCATATCGGTGCCATCCGCAACCGCGAGGTGCCCGTGCCCGAGCGCTCCCAACCGAAAGCCGCCCAAGAGCGGCGGCGCCATCTCGGTGGCTTTGCGCTGGCCGGGCTGGCCGGGTTCGGCGTTGACGCGGGCGTGCTCTCGGCGCTGGTGGCGCTGGGCCTGCCCGCCGGTCTGGCGCGGGTGCCGTCCTTCATCGCGGCGGTGCTGACCACCTGGGTGCTCAACCGGACCCTGACCTTCCGCACCTCGACCCGGGCCACGCTTGGCGAATTCCTGCGCTACATCCTCGCCATGGGGCTTGGCCTTGCGATCAACTACGCCACCTTCCTGCTGGTGCTGCGCCTGAGCGACACTGCCGCCGCGCAGCCCGTGCTGGCGCTGGTGCCGGCGACCGCCGCCGGGATGGGGGTGAATTTCCTCAGCTCGCGCCATATCCTGCACCGCTGACTGCATCGCGCCCCGCCTCAGCCGTGCGGGCCGGGGATCTGCAGGTATGTCATGTAGCGCGCCTCGCGGCGGCCACGGGCCACGGTCTCGAGGATCACCGCGCAGACCAGCGACAGCGCCGCCAGCCCGATGCCCGAGAGCGACACGAAGAGCGAGGGGAAGCGCTCGACCAGACCGGTCTCGAGGAAATCGCCGAGCACCGACAGGAACACCGCTGCCGAGGGCAGGAAGAGCAGCGCCGCGACCGCCGAGAAGAACTGCATCGGCTTCTCTTCCTTCACCAGCAGGCCGATCATCTTGAGGATGCGGAAGCCGTCGGACCAGGTCGAGAGCTTCGAGGTCGAGTTCTCGGGGCGGGCATAATAGGGGGTTTCGATCTCGTCGGCGGGCATGCGCAGCTGCAGCGTGTGCACGGTCAGCTCGGTCTCGATCTCGAAGCCCTGCGACAGGGCGGGGAAGCTCTTGACGAAGCGGCGGCTGAACACCCGGTAGCCCGAGAGCATGTCGTCAAACTGTCGGCTGAACAGGCGGCGCACCAGCCCGGTGAGCAGGCGGTTGCCGAACTTGTGGCCGGCGCGGTAGGCGGCCTCGTCGGTGCTGCGCCGCGCGCCGTTGACCATGTCGAGCCCGCCCTCGCAAAGCCGCGCGATCATCGCCGGCGCGCTGGGCGCGTCATAGGTCGCATCGCCATCGGCCATGACATAGACGTCGGCCTCGACGTCGGCGAACATGCGGCGCACCACGTTGCCTTTGCCCTTGCGGGGCTCGCGGCGAACGATGGCGCCGGCCTCGCGGGCGACCTCGGCGGTGTTGTCGGTGGAATTGTTGTCGTAGACGAAGATCTCGGCACGGGGCAGGGCGGCGCGGAACTGGCGCACGGTCTGGCCGATCGCGGCGGCCTCGTTGTAGCAGGGCAGGATCACGGCGACACGGGGCTCGCCCATCGGCTGGCGGCCGTTGCGGACCGGACGTTCGAGCAGGTCGAGCCCGCCGCTGAGGTCGCTGTCAAACGGTGTTGCGTAATCTCTCATCCGGTTGCCCCATCTCGATCCTTGTAAACCCACCGCCGCGGTCCGGCCCGACGGGCACTCGCGGTCTGGCAACGTGGATAGAGAGGCATTCGGGCGCCACTTGGCTCAGATTGTGGCGGTTTCGGCGCATTTTGCCGACCTGCTGCCAGGGATCAGCCTGGCCAGTCGATCACCGGGATGTCGCGCGGGGCCGGGGGCGAGAGCCACTCGGCGCCGCTTTCGCCGATCACGATGTTCTCCTCGTGGACCAGCATCCGCCCCGGCCCGAGCGGCAGCGATGGCTCGAGCGTCAGCACCATGCCGGGGCGCAGCGCCGTATCGTCGGCGGGGATCAGCGAGGGCCATTCGGTGAGCCGCATCCCGAGTCCGTGACCAAGCCGTCCGCCGGGATCCTGCCCGAGCACGCTCACGATGGTGCGGTGCAGATCGGCGCAGCTGGCGCCGGGGCGGGCGGCCTCGAACGCGGCGAGGGCGGCATCGTGCAGGCGGCGGTGGGCGTCCTGCACCTCGGGCGAGGCAGGGCCGATGGCCCAGTTGCGGTCGTAGTCGCAGAAATAGCCTTGCCGCACCGCGCCGGTGTCGAGCATCAGCACGTCGCCCGCCGCGAGCGGCCGGTCATCGGCAGGCGAGATCACGTCGCCATAGCCGCCCGGCGCGGCACCGCCGGCGAGGTAGCTCACCCAGTCGGCGCCCTCCTCGAGCAGCAGCATCTGGAAGCGGCGGAAGACCTGCGCCAGCGTCACACCCGGTGAGAGCAGTTCAGGCACGCGCGCGAAGGCGCGGCCCGCAATGGCGCAGGTCTCGCGGATCAGTGCGATCTCGGCGGGGGATTTCACCTCCTGCTGCGCGCGCAGCAAGGCCGAGACGTCGCGGCGCGGGCGGTCTCCGATCAGGGTGCAGAGCCGCTCCCAGTCTGCGGGCGGCATGCGCAGCGCGGTCTCGCGGCCCAGCGGCACGCCGAGCGCCTCGCCCGAAGGCACCAGCTCGCGGATCGCCTCGGCCAGCAGGGTGACGCCGTCATCGTGGTAATCGGGGGAGGTCCAGCTGCGGATGTCGGTGAGCCAGCTCTGCGCCATCAGCTCGGTGCCGATGGCGGGGATCACAGCCACCGGCATGCCATGCGCCGGGACCAGCAGGAACCACGGGCGGGTGTGGCTCTCCCAGAAGCGGGTGAGGAAGCCGGTGAAATAGCGCAGGTCCGGCTCGCTGGTGAGCAGCATCGCGGCGATGCCCTCGCGCGCCATGGCCGCCTGCGCGGTGGCGCAGCGGGTCTCGAATTCAGAGCGCGGGAAGGGTTGGGGCAAGGTCGATCTCCGCCAAAGTTGGTCGGCGGATCATCGGGGCGCGGGGGAGGGGCGTCAAACCCCCGCGTGCGAAATGCCCCGGGTTCAGAGCGTTCCGAGCCCCGCGAGCCGCTTCTCGCGGCGCAGCACCAGAAGGATCGAGACGATCGAGGCCACGCCGGTGAGGAACATCAGCCACAGCAGCGGCCAGGCGCCGGTGCCGGGGTGCAGCAGCGCGCCGGCGAGCGCCGAGAGCGCCGCGCCGCCGCCGATCATGATCGCGCCCGAGAGCCCCGAGGCGGTGCCGGCCAGATGCGGGCGCACCGACAGCGCGCCGGCGGTGGCGTTGGGAATGGTCATGCCGTTGCCGAGGCCCACGAAGGTCATGAAGCCGAAGAAGGTCCATTCCGACTGGAAGCCTGCGGCAAAGACCAGCAGCGCCATGCCGAGGCCGGCGGCGTTGAGAATGCAGCCCCAGAAGATCATCCGGTTGATGCCAAGTCGCGCCGAGAGCTTGCCCGAGAGCCCGTTGCCGGCGAAATAGCCCACCGCCGGCGCGCCGAAGAAGAAACCGAGCGCCGCGGGCGACAGCCCGAACACCTCGGTGCCGACGAAGGGCGCGCCGCCGAGATAGGCAAAGAAGGCGCCCGAGGAGAAGGCGCAGGTCAGCGCGTAACCCCAAAAGCGCGGGCTGCGGAACAGCTCGGGATATTCGCGGAACTGCTGGCCCAGCGACAGCCCGCGCGACACCGAGGTCTCGCCCAGGTCGCGCCAGCTCATCCACAGGATGCCGGCGCCGAGCAGGAACAGCATCCAGAAGGTCGACTGCCAGCCGAAGGCCTCGTCGAGCACGCCGCCGATCACCGGGCCGACCATCGGCACCACCGCGACGCCCATTGTCACGTAGCCGATCATCGAGGCCGCCTGATCCTGCGGGACCATGTCGCGCACCACCGCGCGGCTCAGCACCATGGCCGTCACGATCACCGCCTGACACATCCGGAAGGCGAGGAAGACGGTGATGTTGGGGGCGAAGATGCAGCCGAGTGTGGCCACAAGAAACAGCGCCACGCCCCAGAGAATCACCGGGCGGCGCCCGAACTTGTCCGAGACCGGGCCGATCACGATCTGCAGCGCTGCGTTCACCGCCAGGTAGATCGCCACGGAAAGCTGCATCACCCTGTATTGCGTGTCGAAATGCGCCGTCATCTTGGGCAGCGACGGCAGGAACACGTTCATCGCCAGCGCCGAGAGGCCAGCCAGCAGGATGAGTGTGACAATATGTGGCGGCGTGGCTTGATCCAGGAACCGGACCTTGGGCGGGCTTTGCATGTAGGGATGGGTATGACCGAAACGGGGCCTTGTCCATTCGGGAACGATTTGCAGGGCGCATTTTGCAATTATGCAATTCGCGCGTAGCGGCCTTTCCCGCCTTTGCAAATTTGCCGAATTTGACTTGAGCGAGCATCGGGCCTCTGTATGGTCTCGGCAAACGAAAGGGACGGCCATGAAAGACATTCTGCACGAACTGGAAGAGCGGCGCGCCGGCGCCCGGATCGGCGGTGGTCAGAAGCGCATCGACGCCCAGCATGCCAAGGGCAAGCTGACCGCGCGCGAGCGTATCGAGCTGCTGCTCGACGAGGACAGCTTTGAGGAATACGACATGTTCGTCGCCCATCGCTGCACCGATTTCGGCATGGAGAAGAACCGTCCCTACGGCGACGGTGTGGTCACCGGCTGGGGCACGATCAACGGCCGCATGGTTTATGTCTTCAGCCAGGACTTCACCGTTCTGGGCGGCTCGGTCTCGGCCACCCACGCGCAGAAGATCTGCAAGATCATGGATATGGCGATGCAGAACGGCGCGCCGGTCATCGGCCTGAATGACTCGGGCGGCGCCCGCATCCAGGAAGGTGTCGACAGCCTCGCCGGTTATGCCGAGATCTTCCAGCGCAACATCGAAGCCTCGGGCGTGATCCCGCAGATCTCGGTCATCATGGGGCCCTGCGCCGGCGGCGCGGTCTACTCTCCCGCCATGACCGACTTCATCTTCATGGTGAAGGACACCTCCTACATGTTCGTCACCGGCCC
>NZ_JBYNAH010000221.1:0-8695 GCF_059781815.1 Salipiger sp.
TGAGGAGCCGCGCCTCGGTCTCGGACAACAGCGGGCGTTCCTCCAGGCGGGCGGATGTCGAAGTGGCGCCCAATATCCCCTTGTTACGTCCATACATGCGTGTGACAGCCTCTCGCGTCGTGCTGCCGACCGCGGCGCCGCTGGTGGCCGGCGCGGCTGCACCGGCCGAGGCGGCACCGCTCGAGACCAGCGCCCGCATCGTCATCATCGGCGCGGGCGCCGGGGGCACGGCGCTGGCCAACCGGCTGGTGCGGCGGCTCGAGGGGGCCGAGATCACGCTGATCGACCCGCGCGCAGAGCATCTCTATCAGCCCGGCCTGTCGCTGGTGGCGGCGGGGCTGAAGCCGGCGGGTTACGTTCTGAGCAAGACCACCGACTGGCTGCCAGACGGCGTCACGCTGATCGCCGAGAAGGCGGCGGCGATCGATCCCGAGGCGCAGACCGTCAGCACCGAGGGCGGCACCACGTTGGGCTATGATTTCCTGGTCGTGGCGCCGGGGCTGATCCTCGACCATGACGCCATCGAGGGCTTTAGCCTCGATATGGTGGGCGAGAACGGCATCGGCGCGCTCTATGCCGGGCCGGACTACGCGGCGCGCACCTGGGCGGCGGCGAGCCGCTTTATCGAGGAGGGCGGCAAGGGCGTCTTCACCCGGCCCGAGACCGAGATGAAATGCGCCGGAGCGCCGCTCAAGCACACCTTCCTGATCGACGATCTGGCGCGCAAGGCGGGCACCCATGGCGCGCTCGAGATCGACTATGTCGCGCCGCAGGATTCGCTCTTCGGGGTGCCGATCGTGGCCGAGAAGGTGCGCATGCTGTTCGGCGACCGGGGCATCGCGCCGCATCTGCATCACACGCTCAGGGCCATCGACGCGGGCGCGAAGCGCGCGCGCTTCGACACGCCCGAGGGCGCGGTCGAGATGGAATATGACTATATCCACGTCATTCCGCCGCAGCGCGCCCCCGAGGTGATCCGCCGCTCGGGCCTGAGCTGGGCCGACAAGTGGACCGATCAGGGCTGGGTCGAATGCGACATGGCGAGCCTGCGGCACCTGCGCTACGACAATATCTGGGCGCTTGGCGACGTGGCGGGCGTGCCCAAGGGCAAGACCGCCGCCAGCGTGAAATGGCAGGTGCCGGTGGTCGAGGACGGGCTGGTCTCGGCCATCGCGGGCCGTGAGCCCAGCGAGACCTATGACGGCTACACCTCCTGTCCGATGATCACCCGGGTCGGGCGGGCGATGCTGGTGGAGTTCGACTACCACAACAATCTCGTGCCCTCGTTCCCCGGCATCATCGCGCCGCTCGAGGAGCTGTGGATCAGCTGGCTGATGAAGGAGGTCGCGCTGAAAGCGACCTACAACGCCATGCTGCGTGGCCGGGCCTGAGGAGGAGAGACGATGAAAGACCTGACATTCTCAACCCTGATCGCCGTGTTCGAAGAGATTTTCGGGCAGGCGCTGTTCTGGGCCATGGTCGTGGCGGCGGGGCTGGTCACGCTGGCCTATCTCTACGTGCTGATCCGCGACCGCCACGTGAGCTGGCGCAAGTTCCTGCTGGCGCAGCTTGCGATGCCGGTGGGGGCGGTGGCAGCGGTGTGGTTCGTCATGGCGATGACCCATTCCGAGCTCGCCAATATCGGCGGACCGGTCGACGTGATCGTGCTGCTGGGCGTGGCCGCGGGCGGCGCCATCGGTGCGGCGATCCTGGTCTACACGGTGCAGTCGCTGGTGGCGCGTCCCGAGGCGGAGGAGGGGCTCTAGGGGGCCGCGCGGGGCGTCTTCCAGCCCTTGCGGGCTGTTCTCGGCGCGTAAGGCGGGGCGCGGCGGCGTCAGTCCCGCGCGCCGACCACCAGCGCGACGCCTGCCACCAGCAGCACCAGCCCGAAGATCTGGGCCGGGGCGACGGTGGTGCCGCGCATCGTGTCGAAGCCCAGCCCCGCCACCACCTGCGAGGCGACCAGCGCCGAGATCGTCAGCGTGGCGCCCACCTGCGCATAGCCGGTGAGGCTCGCGAAGACGAAGAGCGTGCCCAGAAGCCCCGGCACGAGGAAGAGCCACCAGCGCCCGCCGGCCAGCCGGGCAAAGGCCTCGGGCCCGTCCACCGCCAGCGCGGTGACGCTCAGCACCACCAGACCCACCGCCGAGTTCAGCCACAGCGCCACCCAGATCGAGCCCGAGACGGTGCGCGCCTCGAGCATCAGCGCGTTCTGCAGCACCAGCGCGCTGCCGGCGGTGACCAGCAGCAGCAGCGTGACGAGCAACGTCATTCCGGCACCTCGCGGGCGTCGAGCGCCAGTTGCATGAAGGTGAGGTCGAGCCAGCGCCCGAACTTGCAGCCAACCTGCGGCATCTCCGCGGTGACGGTGAAGCCGAGCCTGCGGTGCAGCGCGATGGAGGCGGCGTTGCCGCTCTCGATACCCGCCACCATCACATGCTTGTCCAGCCCGCGCGCCCGGTCGATCAGCGCCGACATCAGCACACGCGCCACGCCGCGTCCGCGGGCTGACGGGTGGATGTAGACCGAATGCTCGACGGTGTGGCGAAAGCCCTCGAAGGCGCGCCAGTCGCCGAAGCTGGCATAGCCCAGCACCGCGCCGCCCGCGTCGCGGGCCACCAGCACCGGGTAGCCCTGCGCCTCGCGCGCCTGCCACCAGTCGCGGCGGTTGCCGAGATCGACCGGCATCTCGTTCCAGATCGCCAGCGTGTTGTGCACCGCGTCGTTGTAGATCTCGAGGATGCCCGGCAGATCTGCCTCGGTGGCGTCGTCAATCTGCGGGGCGTCGGGGGAAAGGCGTGGATCGGATTGCATTTGTCTAATATATTAGACGCCATGAGCACAGGTCTAGCCCGAAACATCCGAAACGAGCGAAAGCGGCGCGATTGGTCACTGACCGAGCTTGCGGAACGGGCAGGGGTGTCGCGCGCGATGATCCACCGCATCGAGGCGGGCGACAGCAGCCCCACGGCGGCCGTGATCGGACGGCTCTCGGGGGCGTTCGGGCTGACCATGTCCGAGCTTCTGGCCGAGCCGGTGACCGGCACTTCGCGCTTGTCGCGGGCGGCGGAACGCGAGGTCTGGCAGGATCCCGAGACCGGCTACCTGCGCGAGGTGGTGACCCCGCAGGGAGAGAGCGCGGGGCGCAAGCTCGAGATCGTGCGGGTGACCCTGCCGCCGGGCGAGCGGGTGAGCTTCCCGCCGCAAAGCTACGGCTTTCTGATGCAGAGCATCTGGGTGCAGTCGGGAGAGCTGACCTTCGAGGAGGGCAAGGAGGTCTGGCGGCTGGGACCGGACGATTGCCTGACGCTGGGCACACCGCGGCGCTGCAGCTTCGTCAACGAGGGCGACGGCCCCTGCCGCTACGCGGTGGTCGTGGCGCGGCTGTGAGGCCCGCCGCGCAGCGCGCAGCGGACCCTTGCTTTGGACCTCAGCGCACCACCAGCACGGTTTGCGGCGCGTGGCGCACGACCCGGGCGGCATTGGGGCCGACGAGGTAGTCCTTCAGCGCCGGGCGATGGGCACCGACCACGATGACCTCGGCGCCGAGCTCTTTCGCCGCCTTGATGATCTCGTGATAGATCGTGCCCTGCGTCACCTTCACCTTGCCGAGGAGGTATTCAGGGATCACCTCCTTCGCCCAGGCGGTGAGCTTGTCGCGGGCCTCGGTCTTGATGGCGTTGGCCTGATCGGGCCCGAGATAGGAGCCGACCATCGCCATCCCCGATCCGGGGATGACGTTGACCACGTGCAGCGTGGCGCCCTCTTCCTTGGCCATGCGCACCGCCGCTTCGGCCACCTGGCCGGATTCGGGCAGATCGTTGATGTCCACCGCCAGCAGGATCGTCTGGTACATTGCCTCTCCTCCTCAGAAGGCCGGTTGCGTGGCGCGCGGGCGCTGGATCATCACGATCCCCGCCAGCAGCAACAGCGCGGGCAGGAAGAACCATTCCTTCGCGATGCGCTCGTTTTCGACCTCGACCGCCGAGATCACCACAGGGTTGTCGCCGTAGTAATCATACTCGGTGCCGAGCTGATCGAAGAGCGGCGTGCCGGGGAAGGGCTCGTCGAGCAAGAGCTTGCCGTCCTCTTCCATCACCGTAAGCCCCTGATCGGCCAGCGCCGTCTCGGCATCTCCCGCGACCGCCGGGATCACCACCGTGGTCGGGCGCAGCTTGCCGGTGTCGAAATCCGGGCCCTCGACCATCACCCGCAGCTCGGCGCCGTCGGGCTCGCTGGCCATCAGCTCCAGCGCCGCACCACCGGAGGCCGAGACATAGGGCTCTTCGACCATGTCGAGGAAGAAGCCCGGTCGGAACAGCATGAAGGCGATGAAGAGCAGCACCGCGCTCTCCCAGATCCGCGACTTGGCGATGAAGTAGCCCTGCGTCGCGGCGGCGAAGAGCAACATCGCCAGGAGCGCTATGAAGAACACGAAGACGGCGTGCCCGAAGCTCACGTCGATGAGCAGCAGGTCGGTGTTGAAGATGAACAGGAAGGGCAGCAGCGCGGTGCGGATGTCGTAGCCGAAGCCCTGCAGACCGGTCTTGATCGGGTCGCCGCGCGAGATCGCCGCCGCCGCATAGGCGGCGAGGCCCACCGGTGGCGTGTCGTCGGCGAGGATGCCGAAGTAGAACACGAACATGTGGACCGCGATCAGCGGCACCACCAGCCCCACCTGCGCGCCGACGCTGATGATGACGGGCGCCATCAGCGACGAGACGACGATGTAGTTGGCGGTGGTCGGCAGGCCCATGCCGAGGATCAGCGACAGCACCGCCACGAGGATCAGTAGCACCATCAGATTGCCGCCCGAGATCACCTCGATCACCGTGCCGATGACCTGGTGCGCGCCGGTCAGCGAGATGGTGCCCACGATGATGCCGGCGGCGCCGGTGGCGACGCCGATGCCGATCATGTTGCGTGCGCCGAGGATCAAACCTTGCACGAAGTCGCCCCAGCCGGCGCGCGCCTCTGCGCCGACGTCATGGCCGCGGAACATCGCCTTGATCGGGCGGTGGGTCAGCGAGATGATGATCATGAAGACCGTGGCCCAGAAGGCCGAGAGCGCCGGCGACAGGCGGTCGAGCGTGTCGGTCCGCACCATCAGGTTCCACACCAGGATGAAGATCGGGATGGCGAAGTAGAGCCCGCCGATCAGCGTCGGCGTCAGGCGCGGTGCCTTGGGCGGCGCGTCGGGATCGGTGTCTTCCTCGATCTCGGGCAGGCTCGCCGCGATCTTCAGCAGCACCAAGTAGATCACCGCCACGAGGGCCACGGCGGCATAGATCGAGTTGCCCATGATCGGCTCGAGCAGGGTGCGCAGGCCGATCATCAGGAAGGTCAGCGCGCCAAGCAGGATGAAGCCCGACAGGAACAGGATGAGGATCATCAGAACGCCGATGCGCCGCCCCGGCTTCTCGAGCCCCTTGAGGCCCATCTTCAGGCTCTCGAGATGCACGATGTAGAGCAGCGCGATGTACGAGATCACCGCCGGCAGGAAGGCGTGCTTGACCACGTCGATATAGGGAATGTTGACGTATTCGACCATCAGGAAGGCCGCCGCGCCCATGACGGGCGGGGTCAGCTGGCCATTGGTCGAGGAGGCGACCTCGACGGCGCCGGCTTTCTCGGCCGGGAAGCCGATGCGCTTCATCAGCGGGATGGTGAAGGTGCCGGTGGTCACGGTGTTGGCGATCGACGAGCCCGAGATCATGCCAGTGAGCATCGAGGACAGCACCGAGGCCTTGGCCGGGCCGCCGCGCAGCGCGCCCAGGAGCGCGATGGCGACCTGGATGAACCAGTTGCCGCCGCCGGCGCGGTCGAGCAGGGCACCGAAAAGCACGAAGAGGAAGATCATCGCGGTCGAGACGCCGAGCGCCACGCCGAAGACCCCCTCGGTCTGCATCCAGTAATGCCCCAGCGCCTTCGACAGCGAGGCGCCGCCGTAATTGGTGATGTTGCGGGCCCATTCCGAGTAGCCGCCGAAGAAGGCGAAGGCTACGAAGATACAGGCGATGATCACCAGCGGCAGGCCGAGCGAGCGGTAGACCGCGATCATCAGGCAGATCATGCCGATGGCCGACATGGTGATGTCGGTGGTGCTCCAGAGGCCGGGGCGGCTGGCGATCTCGAAGCGGAAGACCACGAGATAGAGGCAGGCCGAGACGCCAAGCACCAGCAGCGCCCAGTCATAGGCGGGGATGCGGTCGCGCGGGGCCGACTTGGTGAGGGGGAAGGCCATGGTGGCGAGCGCCAGCGCGAAGGCGAGGTGCACGAAGCGGGCCTGGGCCACGATATTGGCGAAGATGCTCATGCCCGTGGCTTGGGCCAGCATCCCCGGGATGCGCGAGGCGATGTAGAGCTGGAACAGCGACCACGCGATGCAGGTGCCGATGATCAGCGTGCCTTGCCAGTTGGTCGGGTTGCGCGCGCCGGTATCGGCCTCCGCCACCATGTCGTCGGCAGTGCGTTCCGTTGACGGTTGATCCACCATCGCCCAGTCCCCCTGTTGAAAGGATATATTTTATGTTTTTAAGTGGGTTGCGCTGTTTTTCTCGCGCAGCCTCAGAGCTTTGTGCGGGCGCCGGAAGACCCGGCGCCCGCGGGGAAGCGTCCCCTTATTCCATCAGGCCCAGTTCTTTGTAGGCCTTCTCCGCACCGGGGTGCAGCGGTGCCGACAGGCCGTCCTTGACCATCTGCGCCGGGTCGAGGTTGGCGAAGGCCGGGTGCAGCTGCTGGAAGTCCGAGATGTTTTCCATCACCGACTTGGCGACCACGTAGACCACGTCTTCCGGCACATCTGCGGAGGTCACGAAGGTGGCGCCGACACCGAAGGTGGTGGTGTCTTCGTCATTGCCCGCATACATGCCGCCGGGGATGGTGGCGACGCGGTAGTAGGGGTTGTCGGCCACGAGCGTGTCGATCGGCTCGCCGACCACGTCGATCAGCTTCACGTCGCAGGTGGTGGTGGCTTCCTGGATCGCCGCCGCCGGGTGGCCCACAGTGTAGATCATCGCGTCGATGTTGCCGTCGCAGAGCTGCTGCGCCATCTCGGAGCCCTTGTACTCGGTGGCGAGCGCAAGATCGTCCATGCCGATGCCGAAGGCTTCCATGACGACTTCCATCGTGGCGCGCTGGCCGGAACCCGGGTTGCCCACGTTCACGCGCTTGCCGGCGATGTCCTCGAACTTCTCGACGCCGGCATCGGCGCGGGCGAGCAGGGTGAAGGGCTCGGGGTGCACCGAGAACACCGCGCGCAGCTCGGGGAACGGGTTGTCGGAGAACTGCGAGGTGCCGTTATAGGCGTGGTACTGCCAGTCGGACTGGGCCACGCCGAACTCGAGCTCGCCGGCCTTGATGGTGTTGATGTTGTACACCGAACCGCCGGTCGACTCGACCGCGCAGCGGATGCCGTGCTCCTTGCGGCTCTTGTTCACCAGACGGCAGATCGCGCCGCCGGTCGGGTAGTACACGCCGGTCACACCGCCGGTGCCGATGGAGATGAACTGCTGGTCCTGCGCGCTGGCAGCCGCGCCCATGACGAGCGCGCCGGACAGGACGGCGCCGAAGAGGGTGGTTTTCATCAGATCGTTCTCCCTGTGATCTTGATTGAATTTGTGCTGATGATAGTGCCCACAACTAAGCGAGGATGCAAACAGGGCAAGATTGCCGATGCATGACCCCGCGTCAGGCTCAAGGATGGTCAGCAATGTCGCATATTTTTCCGCGCCACACCAAGTCTCTTCCGCCGGTCGTCTCCCGCGGAGAAGGGGCGTATCTCTATGATTCGAATGGCAAAGCCTATCTCGACGGTTCGGGCGGCGCGGCGGTCTCGTGCCTCGGGCACAGCGATGCGAAGGTCGTCGCGGCGATGCAGGCGCAGCTTGGGCAAGTGGCCTTTGCGCATACCGGCTTCTTCACCTCCGAGCCCGCCGAGCGCCTCGCCGACAGGCTGATTTCCCTTGCGCCTGAAGGCCTTGACCGGGTCTACGTGGTCGCCGGGGGCTCCGAGGCGATGGAGTCGGCGCTGAAGCTGGCGCGGCAGTACTATCTCGAGAAGGGCGAGCCGGCGCGGCGCCACATCATTGCGCGCCGGCAGAGCTATCACGGAAACACTCTCGGCGCATTGGCGACCGGCGGGAACATATGGCGCCGCGAGCCCTTCGCGCCGCTGCTGATCGACGTGCATCACGTCGCCCCGTGCTACGCCTATCGCGGCAGGCATCCGGGCGAGACCGAGGAGCAATATGGCGAACGGCTGGCGGTCGAGATCGAAGAGAAGATCGCAGAGCTTGGTGCCGAGAACGTCATGGCCTTCGTGGCCGAGCCGGTGGTCGGGGCGACGGCGGGGGCGGTGCCCTCGGTGCCGGGCTATTTCAAGCGCATCCGCCAGATCTGCGACGCCAACGGCATCCTGCTGATCCTCGACGAGGTGATGTGTGGCATGGGCCGCACCGGCACGCTGTTTGCCTGCGAGCAGGATGGCGTCTCGCCCGACATCTGCGCCATCGCCAAGGGGCTTGGCGCGGGCTATGCGCCGATCGGGGCGATGCTGTGCTCGGCCGAGATCTACGCCGCCATCGAGAACGGCTCGGGCTTCTTCCAGCACGGCCACACCTATCTCGGCCACCCGACCTCCTGCGCCGGGGCCAACGCGGTGCTCGACCGGCTGGTTGATGACAAGCTGGTCGAG
>NZ_JBYNAH010000222.1:0-8688 GCF_059781815.1 Salipiger sp.
CCCAAGTTCACCACGCTGGGCTGCCGGCTCAACGCCTACGAGACCGAGGCGATGAAGGCGCTGGCCGAGGAAGCCGGCGTCGGCGATGCGGTTGTGATCAACACCTGCGCCGTCACCGCCGAGGCGGTGCGCAAGGCGCGGCAGGAGATTCGCCGCCTGCGCCGCGAGAATCCCGACGCCCGCGTCATCGTCACCGGCTGCGCCGCACAGATCGACCCCGACAGCTTTGCCGCGATGGACGAGGTCGACGCGGTGATCGGCAATTCCGAGAAGATGTCGCCCGACACCTGGGCGGGGCTCTCCAACGGCTTCATCGGCGAGACCGAGAAGGTGCAGGTCAACGACATCATGTCGGTGACCGAGACCGCCGGCCACCTGATCGACGGCTTCGGCACCCGGAGCCGCGCCTATGTGCAGGTGCAGAACGGCTGCGATCACCGCTGCACCTTCTGCATCATCCCCTATGGCCGGGGCAATTCGCGCTCGGTGCCCGCCGGTGTCGTCGTCGACCAGATCAAGCGGCTGGTGCAGAAGGGCTTCAACGAGGTGGTGCTGACCGGGGTCGATCTGACCTCCTGGGGCGCCGACCTGCCGGGCGCGCCGCGGCTGGGCGATCTGGTCATGCGCATCCTGCGCCTGACGGATGTGCCGCGCCTGCGCATCAGTTCGATCGACAGCATCGAGGCCGATGACAACCTGATGCTCGCCATCGCTTCGGAGCCGCGGCTGATGCCGCATCTGCATCTCAGCCTGCAGCATGGCGACGACCTGATTCTCAAGCGCATGAAGCGCCGGCACCTGCGCGACGACGCCATCCGCTTCACCGAAGAGGCGCGCCGCCTGCGCCCCGACATCACCTTCGGCGCCGACATCATCGCGGGCTTCCCGACCGAGACCGAGGCGCATTTCGAGAACTCGCTGAGGCTCGTCGAGGAGTGCAGCCTGACCTGGCTGCACGTTTTCCCTTATTCCTCGCGCCCGGGCACGCCCGCGGCGAAGATTCCGAACAAGGTCGACGGCACTACCATCAAGGCCCGCGCCGCCCGGCTGCGCGCCGCAGGCGAGGCCGCCGTGGCGCGCCACCTCGCGGCGCAGCAGGGCGTGACCCATCGCATCCTGATGGAGAACCCCACGATGGGGCGCACCGAGCAGTTCACCGAGGTCGATCTCTCGACCCCGCAGACCGAGGGCGCCATCGTCACCGCGACGATCACCGGCCAGCACGGCCAGCGGCTCGTGGCCTGAGATGCACCCGAACCCGACCTTCCGCGGCACGAGGCGCGACGAGAGCCTCGCCTTCGCGCGGCAGCGCGCCTTCGGCACGCTTGCGGTCTCGGCCGAGGGCGCGCCGCTGCTGTCGCATGTGCCGTTCCTGCTCGCGGAGGATGGCAGCCATGCCGAGCTGCACCTCGTGCGCTCCAACCCGATCTCGCGCGCGGCCAGGGAGGGCCTGCAGGCAAAGCTCGCGGTAAGCGGCGCGGATGGCTACGTCTCGCCGGACTGGTACGGGCTCGGCCCAGACCAGGTGCCGACGTGGAACTACGTCGCGGTGCACCTGACCGGGCGGCTTGTGCCGCTGCCGCCCGAGGCGCTCGAGCCGCTGCTGGCGGCGCAGTCCGCCTTCTTCGAGGCGCGCCTGCCCAAGGCGCCCTGGACCATGGACAAGATGACGCAGGAGACCAGGGACAAGCTTCTGCGCATGATCCTGCCCTTCCGGCTCGACGTGGACAGCGTCGACAGCACCTGGAAGCTGGGCCAGAACAAGCCCGAGGCGGCGCGCCTTGCGGCCGCCGGCGCGGTGGGCGAGGGCATCGGACAGGAGCTCGATGCCCTGGCGGCGCTGATGCGCGAGCCCCCGGCGAGCGACTGATCGTTTGCGCTTGCCGCGCACATGCGGCATGACTTGCGGATGCGCATCGCGACCAAGGCCCTGCTCACCCATATGCTCACCGCGACCGGCGCCGTTTTTGCGATGCTGGCGCTGCTGGCCGCGGCGCAGGGCGACTGGTCGGTCATGTTCCTGTGGCTGGTGGTGGCGTTCTTCGTCGACGGCATCGACGGTCCGCTGGCGCGCAAGTATGACGTCAAGACCAACGCACCGCGCTTCGACGGGGTGCTGCTCGACCTGATCATCGATTACCTGACCTATGTCTTCATCCCCGCCTTCGCGCTGTTCCAGTCGGGGCTGATGCCGGGCTGGACCGGCTGGCTGGCGATCATCATGATCACCTATTCCAGCGCGCTCTACTTCGCCGACAGCCGGATGAAGACCGAGGACAACTCGTTCCACGGCTTCCCGGGCTGCTGGAACATGCTGGTTCTGGTGCTGTTCGCGATCAAGCCCGGGCTCTGGGTGATCCTGATCCTCGTGGCCCTGCTGGCGGTGGCGATGTTCCTGCCGCTGAAATTCATCCACCCGGTCCGCACCAAGCGCTGGCGGGCTGTGTCGCTGCCGGTGGCGCTGGCCTGGACCGGTTTCGCCGGCTGGGCGGCCTGGGTCGACTTCCATCCCGAGAGCTGGGCGCATTGGGGGCTCGTCGCGACCTCGATCTACCTGATCTTTGTCGGGATCGCCCAACAGCTCATCCCCGAGCGCCGCGGCTGACGCGGGATCTCTGGTCGCGTCCATGCCCGGCGCCGCTCCCGGCCGCGATGTCCGGCCTGCCTCCGGCGGGAGTATTTTTGACGAAGAGAAGACAGGGGCGCTTCCCCCAAGTCTTCTTTGGTTCAAAAATACCTCGGGGGTGAATTGGCGCACAGCGCCAAGAGGGGGCAGCGCCCCTTCAACCGCCGCTTCCGTCTGCGCGGCGCTCTGGTCTTGGCGCGGCGCTTGCGGTAGCGCTTGGGCAAACACAACGAAGGGCGAGGGCAGGGCGGATGATTCCGGTAACCGGGTTCGAAGGTCAGACGGTGGCGGTTCTGGGGCTGGGGCGCTCGGGCCTTTCGGCAGCGCGGGCGCTGCGCGAGGGCGGGGCACAGGCGTTGTGCTGGGACGACAACCCCGCAGCCCGTGCCGCGGCCGAGGCCGAGGGGTTCGAGACCCGTGAGCTGGCGCGCCCGGGCGGTTTCGACGGCGTCGCCTGGCTGGTGGTCTCGCCGGGCATCCCGCATCTCTACCCTACGCCCAACCCGGTGATCGCTGCGGCGTGGGACGCGGGCGTGCCGGTCGACAACGACATCGGCCTGTTCTTCCGCTCCTTCGGCAGCGGCGATTGGGAAGTGTTCGACCAGCCGCCCAAGGTCGTCGCGGTGACCGGCTCGAACGGCAAGTCGACCACCTCGGCGCTGATCCATCACATCCTGCAAAGCGCCGGGCGCGACAGCCAGCTTGCCGGCAATATCGGCCGCGGCGTGCTCGACATCGAACCGCCCGAGGAGGGCGGCGTGGTGGTGCTGGAGCTGTCGAGCTACCAGACCGATCTCGCCCGCGCGCTGACCCCGGACGTGGCGGTCTTCACCAACCTTTCGCCGGACCATCTCGACCGTCACGCCGGCATGGGCGGCTATTTCGCCGCCAAGCGCCGGCTCTTCGCCGAGGGCGGGCCGGATCGCTGCATCATCGGCGTGGACGAGAACGAGGGCCGCTACCTTGCCAACCAGCTTGCCGAGGCGGCAGCGGATGACCGGCTGATCCGGATCTCTTCGGCGCGCAAGCTCTCGGGGCCGGGCTGGGATGTCTATGCCCGCAAGGGCTTTCTCACCGAGTGGCGCAAGGGTCGGCAGGTGGCGTCCATCGACCTGCGCCAGATCCGCGGGCTTCCGGGCGCTCATAACCACCAGAACGCCTGTGCGGCCTATGCGGCGGCGCGGGCGCTCGGGGTGGCGCCGCGGGCGATCGAGGCGGCGTTCCAGTCCTTCGAGGGCCTGCCGCACCGCAGCCAGATCGTCGCCGAGGCGGGCGGCGTGGCCTATGTCAACGACAGCAAGGCCACCAATGTCGACGCCGCGCTCAAGGCGCTGCAGGCCTTCCCGCGCATCCGCTGGATCTGCGGCGGGCTGATGAAGGAGGGCGGGCTAGAGGCGCTGGCACCGGGGCTTGGCAACGTCGCCAAGGCCTATGTCATCGGGCGCGAGGCGGCCGGCTTCGCGCTGGGGCTGCCGGGGGTCGAGGCCGAGGTCTGCACCGACATGGAGACTGCCGTGGCCCGCGCCATGGCGGAGGCCGAACCGGGCGAGGTGGTGCTGCTGGCGCCGGCGGCGGCGAGCTTCGACCAATACGACAATTTCGAGCAGCGCGGCGACGATTTCGCCGCCCGGGTGCGGGCGCGGCTGGCGGGCTGAGGCCTCAGGCCCGGGCGTAGGCCTCGGCGCCGAGGCGCGATTGCCGCAGCGGCGCGTAGAGCCCCTTCATCAGCGCCTCGGGGTGTACCACGCCGACCTGCGCCGGGATCTCGGGCAGCTCGAGGATCTGCGCGATGGCGAGCCGGTGCATGCCGCCACCGGCGCGCAGCGGCTGACCGTCGCGGTCGATATGCACGAGGATGCCGCCATGCTCGCGGCGGAAATAGCAGGGCAGTTCCGACTGCGTGAGCAGGCGGCCACGGCGCCGGGTCTCGTCATAGATCCGGTCGAGCGTCTGGTAGCGGTCGAGCACGTCCTCGCGGCTGTTGCAGCCATCCGGGCGGCGGCCCTCGGCGACATGGCGCATCATGCGCGCGAAGAGCGGCGTGTCTTCCCACGGCACGCCCTCGAGATAGTGCATCCGGCAGCTCTGGGCCTTGATATTGGCGGCGAAGGGGGTGCGGCAGCGGTCCCAGTCGCCGCCCACGATCATGCCGCTCTGCTGGCGGCGCAGGCGCTTGCCGCCGGTGGCGCTGTCATAGGAATCGCGCACCGCGAGCGGATCGAGAAACACCGGCTCGTCGGAAAGCGGCGCGTCGGGTCCGTAGCGGAACCGGTTCCACAGATCGCGCGCAAGCTTGCGCGGCACCTGCGCCTCGATGTCTCGAAGCCAGTTGACCGGGTGCAGCGTGGGGTGATCGGCGAACGCCATCGGCTCGTCTCCGTAACGGACAGATGACGAAAATGTAACGTTCCGGTTGCGGTTTCAAGACACGGAGCGGCGGGCGGCGATCTCCTGTCCGCAAACGGTGCCGGAAGACCACGCCCACTGGAAGTTGTAGCCGCCAAGCCAGCCGGTCACGTCGACCGCCTCGCCGATGGCGAAGAGGCCGGGCACGGATTTGGCCTCCATGGTCTTCGAGGACAGCGCGGCGGTCGAGATGCCGCCGAGCGTGACCTCGGCGGTGCGCCAGCCTTCGGTGCCCTGCGGGCGCAGGCTCCAGCCCTGCAGCGCTTCGGCCAGCTCGGCGATGCGCAGGTCGGAGAGATCGGCGAGGTTGCCGGCGAGGGGCAGGCTTTCGGCGAGATGCGCGACCAGCTTCGGCGGCAGCAACTGCCCGAGCGCAGTGGTCAGCGCACGGCGGCCGGACTCGGCGCGGGCCGCCTTGAGGGACGCGGCAAGATCCTGCCCCGGCAGCAGGTCGACGGTGATGTCCTCGCCCTCGCGCCAGTAGCTCGAGATCTGCAGGATCGCCGGGCCCGAGAGGCCGCGATGGGTGAACAGCATCGCCTCGTCGAACCCCGCCTGTTCGGTGCTGGCGCGCACCGGCAGCGACAGGCCCGAGAGGGCCGAGAAGCGCCCGTCGGGGAAGGTGAAAGGCACCAGCCCTGCGCGGGTCGGCACCAGCGGCAGGCCGAACTGCGCTGCGATGTCGTAGGCCAGCCCGGTGGCGCCCATCTTGGGGATCGACTTGCCGCCCGTCGCGAGTACGAGGTTGCGCGCCGAGACCGTCTCACTGCGGCCCTCGCGGCTGAGCCGCGCGCTGAAGCGGCTGCCGTCGTGGCTCAGCTCGGCCAGTTCGGTTGAAAGCCAGAGCTCGGCGCCCGCCTCCGCCATCTCGGAGCGCAGCATGGCGACGATCTGGGTGGCCTTGTCGTCGCAGAACAGCTGTCCGAGGGTCTTTTCGTGCCAGGCGATGCCGTGGCGGCTGACCAGCTCGATGAAATCCCACTGGGTGTAGCGCGCCAGGGCGGATTTGCAGAAATGCGGGTTCTCGGAGAGGAAACGCGCCGGCTCGATCCCGAGATTGGTGAAGTTGCAGCGCCCGCCGCCCGAGATACGGATCTTCTCGCCCGGGGTGCGGGCATGGTCGATGACCAGCGTGCCGGGCCCGGCCTGGGCGGCACACATCATGCCGGCGGCACCGGCGCCGAGGATGAGGGTTTCGATCTGCATGGGCCGCTCAGGAACACGGATCGCGGCGGCAGGCAAGCGATTCAGGCGGCGACTGCGGGCGGGATCTGCGCTACCATGGCGTGTATTTGGTTTCGATCTTTTCAGGAGAGTGTCTTTCTCATGGAAATTCCATCCAGCAATTCCCAAGCCGCCCGTGCCGCCGTGCGCATTGTCGAACGCCCGGACCCGGCTGACGCCGCGCCGGCGGAACAGCCCGACGCCGAGACCCAAGTCTACATCGATCCCGAGCTTCTTGCCGCGCTGCGCGCCATGCCGGCGGGCCGGCTCGGGGCCACCGGGTTGGTGGGCGGGGTGCCGATCGGGGGCTTCGCCGGGGTCACAGGGGGCTTGGGCTATGGGTATGTCACCGGCACATGGCTCGGCGCCTCGCTGCCGGATCTGGCCCGCCAGCAGGGCAAGGCGCCCGAGACGGTCAGTCAGACCGGCACCTCCGGCATGATGGCGCTGCGCAAGGCCAAGCTCGAGCTGGCGGGGACGGGGCTCGACTTCCTCGGCAAGGCGGATCGCGACTTCGGCCTGCTCGGGACCCACGGGGGCACCGTGGTGCAGGTCGGCTCCATCGTGCTTTCCGGGGCGAAGTTCGCCAACGCGGTCGAGCAGGACGGGGGCATCACCATGAAGACCGCCATTCGCGGCACCGCCTTCTTCAGCGACGTGGTCGAGCTTCTGGGCTATGTCGAGCCGCGGCTCGCCGGGGTGGCGCAGGTGGCGGGCTATGTCGGGCTCGGCCTCAAGGCGGTGGACGGGGTGATGACGCTTTCCGACGCCTATGGCCGCCCGCGCCCGGTCGAGGCGCGCATCGATCTGCGCCCCGATGCGGCAGCGGGGGAGGCGAGCTGAGGCAAGAGCCGCGTGCGGCGCGCAAATGTCTGGCGTGGCCGCGCGGCAGCTGTTAAGCTTTTTCCACAAGATCCGGGTCCACCCGGGCGATACAGGCAGTCTGCCGGCCCCGTGCCGGCCATCACGAGCGGTGATCCCATGACGGAAATGGTTTACGGCACGGTTTCCTCCGTGCGCGAGGGCGAACCCGTTCTGCCCAAATGGTGGCGAACGGTCGATCGCTGGGCATTGTCCTGCATTATCATGCTGTTCGGGGTCGGCATCCTGCTCGGGCTTGCCGCCTCGCCGCCATTGGCCGAGCGCAACGGCTTTGGGCATTTCCACTACGTTCAGCGGCAGGCCTTCTTTGGCGGGCTGGCGCTGAGTGCGATGCTGCTGACCTCGATGATGTCGCCGGTGCAGGTGCGCCGGATCGCGGTGATCGGCTTTCTCGGCGCGTTCATCGCGCTCTTGGGGCTGCCGTTCCTCGGCACCGATTTCGGCAAGGGCGCGGTGCGCTGGTACTCGCTTGGCTTCGCCAGCGTGCAGCCCTCGGAGTTCCTCAAGCCGCTCTTCGTGATCGTCGTGGCCTGGATGATGGCCGCGAGCCAGGAGATCGGAGGCCCTCCGGGCAAGCTCTGGTCCTTCTGCCTCACCGTCACCATCGTGCTGACGCTGGCGCTGCAGCCGGATTTCGGGCAGGCCTGCCTGGTGCTCTTCGGCTGGGGCGTGATGTGGTTCGTGGCCGGCGCACCGATGCTGCTGCTGGTGGCGCTGGCGGGGCTCGTGGTGCTGGGCGGCATGGTCGCCTATAACAGCTCCGAACACTTCGCCCGCCGCATCGACGGGTTCCTGACCCCCGAGGTCGATCCCACCACCCAGCTCGGCTACGCCACAAACGCCATCCAGGAGGGCGGCTTCTTCGGCGTCGGCGTCGGCGAGGGCACGGTGAAATGGTCGCTGCCCGATGCGCATACCGATTTCATCATCGCGGTGGCGGCCGAGGAATACGGGCTGATCCTCGTGCTGATCATCATCGCGCTCTATGCCACCGTGGTGGTGCGCTCGATGCTGCGGCTGATCCGCGAGCGCGATCCCTTCATCCGCCTCGCCGGAACCGGCCTCGCGGCGATGTTCGGCGTGCAGGCGATGATCAACATGGGCGTCGCAGTGCGGCTCTTGCCCGCCAAGGGCATGACGCTGCCCTTCGTGAGCTATGGCGGCTCGTCGCTGATCGCGGGCGGCATCGCTCTTGGCATGCTTCTGGCCTTCACCCGGACCCGCCCGCAGGGCGAGATCGGCGAAATCCTGCGCGGGCGCGCCCGCTAGGCTGGGTTTTCCCCGCCGCCTGTGCTCTGAGGCGGCGTCGGGCCGCGCACGCGGCGCGGGGCAACAGACAACGGCCGGCGCGGCGCAGAGCCGCGCACCGGCAGATAAGAACGGGAGATCACGGGGTCATGGCAGAGCAGTACCGGCGCCCTCTACTGGTCATCGCGGCGGGCGGCACCGGCGGGCACATGTTCCCGGCGCAGGCGCTGGCGGAGATCATGCTGCGGCGTGGCTGGCGGGTGAAACTCTCCACCGATGCGCGCGGCGCGCGATATACCGGC
>NZ_JBYNAH010000223.1:0-8679 GCF_059781815.1 Salipiger sp.
GCCAGCCGATGTGGGGCACCTGGTGGGCCTGGGACCCGCGGCTGACATCTTTCCTCGTCCTCTTCCTGTTCTACCTCGGTTATATGGCGCTCTGGGAAGCGGTGGAGAATATGGACACGGCCGCGGACCTCACGGCCGTGCTGTGCCTTGTCGGTTCGGTCTTTGCCATCCTGTCGCGCTACGCGGTGCTGTTCTGGAACCAGGGCCTGCACCAGGGCGCGTCGCTGTCGCTCGACAAGGAAGAGAACGTGGCCGACGTGTTCTGGTACCCGGCGCTGGTCTGCATCGCGGGCTTTGTGCTGCTGTTCATCGCGCTGGTCTTCCTGCGCACCCAGACGGAAATCCGCGCGCGCCGCGCCCGCGCGCTCATGGCACGGGAGCGTCAGGCATGATACCGGACCTTGGAAAATACGCCTTCGCGGTGCTCGCCTCCTACGGCGTCGGGCTGGGGCTGCTGGCGGTTCTGGTCATCGCAAGCATCGCCCGGTCGCGCCGGGTGCGCGCCGAGCTTGAAAAGATCGAAGAGCGGAGCGGACGGCAACACCATGGCTGAGACCAACCCCGAGACCCGCAAGCGCCGCGTCTCGCCGCTGATGATCCTGCCGCCGGTGATCTTCCTCGCCTTCGCGGTGATGGCCTATTTCGGCATGCAGCGCGGCGACACCACGACGCTGCCCTCGACCTTCCTCGGTCAGCCCGCGCCGGGCCTGCCCGAGACCACGCTCGAGGGCTTCCCGACCGTGGCCGATGCCGATCTGCGCTCGGGCGAGGTGACGGTGGTGAACTTCTGGGCCTCGTGGTGCCCGCCTTGCCGGGCCGAGCATCCGCGCCTCTTGGAACTGCAGGACCAGGGCGTGCGCATCGTTGGCGTCAACTTCAAGGACAAGGCCGGGGCGGCAGCGGGCTACCTGACAGAGGAGCACTCGCCCTTCATCGGCGTGCCCTTCGACCCGCAGGGGCGCGCAGCGATCAACTGGGGGGTCACCGGCCCGCCCGAGACCTTCATCGTCGCCGGTGACGGCACCGTGCTGCACAAGCATGTCGGCCCGCTCGCGGGCACGCTCTACACGGATGTGTTCCTGCCGAAGCTCTACGAGGCGCTTGGTCGATAATCGACGGCTGCGGGGCGCGGCCGGAACCGCGCCCTGACGAGGCGTGACGCGGCGATCAGAGATCGCAGGGCGTGCTCATGTCGAGATTGCTGCAGCTGGGCTGGATCTGCTGCGGCTGGCCCTGCGCCGCGAAGGCGCCGAAGATGGCCAGCAACGCGAGCGCCCCGGCCTGAAGAATTGTGAGTGTCCTGACTTTCCTGCTCTTGATCATGTTTCTGCCTGCGGTTTGTTTTTTTCTTGTAAGGAAAGAAGAAGGCGCAGACGGGCGCATTTTCAAGCGCGGCGTTGACCGGTTTCTGGGGATAAGCTGCCGCATTGGCGGGCTTTCGCCCGATTTCTGCACGGATCCACGGAAAGCCGCCGAGGAGCGCCGCAAACCGTAACGTTTCGTGAGGATGAAACGCCCGCAAGAGTGGCAAGGCCGGTGCCTCCGACAGGGGAGGCCCGGCCGATGCGGGTTCGATTGTTCAGGAAGGCGTCAGCGGACGACGATCTCGTCCGAGCGCATCACGCCCAGCACGTCGCGGGCCTGCTGGTCGAGCAGGTCGAGATCGAGATAATCGTCCGACAGGCGGCGGGTGAGGTTCTCCATCCGCGCGACCTCGTCTTCGAGGGTCTTGAGCTCGGCGGCGAGCCGTTCGCCTTCGACCTCGATCTCGGCGCGGCGGAACAGGCCGAAATCGCCCTGCACGGCGGCAAAGACGAAATAGCCCGAAAGGCTCAGGGTAATGGCCGTATAGATCACGACACCGAATGCGGGTTTGCGCCTTGCGCTCATCTCTGCGCTCTTGCTCTGCCTTGGGAGGCACCTCTGACGGGTGCGTTCCCAAGACTATGGCACAGGTGATTCGGGATGTGAATCCCCTGTCTTACGCGGGCGGCATAATTCCCCGTGAGGTGGGGCGCGCCGCATCAGGCGGCATGTCGCAGGCCGCGCGGAACCGCGCGGAGAGCTGGGTCTTCGCCTCCTGCACGGCACGGTCGAGGTCAAACCCCAGCGCGAGCCCGCCTGCGATGGCCGAGGCGAGCTGGCAGCCGGTGCCGCGCAGGTGGGGTGTCAGGCGCGGGGCGTGGAACAGTGCCACCGGCACCGAGAGGCGGTAGAGCCGGTCGGTGGCGCGCGCGGGCGTCGTGTCGTGGCCGCCCTTGACGAGCACTGCGCCACAGCCGTCCTGCAGCAGCGCAGCAATCGCGCCGTCGGGCGTCGTGCCGAGCCTTGCGGCGAGGGTGCGGAGTTCCGGCAGGTTCGGGGTGAGCAGGGTTGCGCGCGGGACGAGATGCCCGAGCAGTGCCGTCAGCCCGTCGTCGTCGAGCAGCGCCCGGCCGGAGCTCGAGACCAGCACCGGGTCGAGGACCATGGGCCGGTCGGGCAGGGCGGCGGCGACCGCCTCGACAAGGGCGGCGCTGCCGAGCATGCCGATTTTCACCGCATCCACCGGTCCCTCGCAGGCGGTGGCGATCTGCGTTGCAACCAGCGCGGGCGGCATGAGCTGCACGGCGCGCACGGCGGCGTCGCTCTGTGCGGTCACCGCCGTGACCGCGGCGCAGCTTTGCACGCCCATCGCGGCGAGGGTCGTGGCATCGCGCAGCAGCCCGGCGCCGGCGCTGGAATCGATCCCGCCGATGCAGAGCACCCGCGCGCTCATGTGGCGAGGAGCGCGGTTGCATGGCCCGCCGCGTGCATCTGCTGCGCCGCGCGCCACGCCCGGAGGCCGGTGGCGCAGGAAAACACCACGCGCTGGCATGGCCCGGGCTCAAGCGCCGCCAGCCCGCCCTCGGGCAGCCTCAGCGCCTCCGGGAGCGCGGGCTCGGGGGCCTCCTCGCAAGACCGCAGCTCGATGACGAGATCAGACGGCAACACCTGCGAGGGGGCGAGGATGGGTGGGCCGGCCTTCTCCGGCTCCGGCGCCGTATCGAAGCGAAATCCACCGAGGCGCCAGCTTGCCAGATCGAGCGTCAGCATCTGCCCGAGCGGCGAGGGCGTCAGCCCGAGCAGAACCGAGAGCGCCATCTGCGCCTGCAGCGCGCCCAATGTCGCGACGGCGGGGCCCATCACCCCGGCGGCGTCGCAGCTCGCGAGCCCCGGGGGCAGGTCGGGGAACAGGGCGCGGTAGCTTGGCGCGCCGCCGCAGAACCCGGCCACGTGGCCCGCGCGCCCGGTCACCGCGGCGCTGACCAGCGGTTTGCGGGCGGCACGGCAAAGGTCCGAGAGCGCGTAGGTCACGGTGACCCGGTCGGCGGCGTCAATCACCAGATCGGCGTCCGCGAGGGCATCGCGCGCGCTGTCGGGCAGCAGCGGCGCAACACGCGGCACGATGCGGCAATCGGGGGTCAGCGCCGCCAGCGTCTCGGCCGCGACCAGCGCCTTGGGGCGGCCGAGGTCGGACATGCGGAATAGCGTCTGACGGTGCAGGTTGCTCTCGGCCACGGTGTCGGGGTCGTAGAGCACGATCCGCCCGACGCCGGCGCCTGCGAGAAGCGGCAGCAAGGCCGCGCCGAGCCCTCCCGCGCCGGCAACCAGCACCCGCGCCCGCGCCAGACGGGCCTGACCCTCGGGCCCGATCTCGGGCAGGCGCATCTGCCGGTCATAGCGGCTCATGCCGGCACCCGCGTCGCCGCGATCCACGCGCGGCAGCGCGCCTCGGGGCTTCGCGCCTGCTGGATGTCGGTCACCACCGCCGCGCTGTCGGCGCCGGCGGCGAAGAGCCCGGGCAGGCGCTCGGGGGTCAGCCCGCCGATGCCCACCAGCGGCGTCTCTCCCGCCAGTTGCTTCCAGCGCCGCACCTTGTCCAGCCCCTGCGGCGCCCAGGCCATCTGTTTCAGACGCGTCGGATAGACCGGCCCCAGCGCCACATAGGCCGGGGCGCAGGCCAGCGCGCGCGCAAGCTCGGCCTCGTCATGGGTCGAGAGCCCGAAGCGCACGCCGGCGCGGCGCAGGGCAGGGAAATCGGCCCCGTCCATGTCTTCCTGCCCGAGATGGACAAAGCTGCAGTTGAGATCGAGCGCCAGCCGCCAGTGATCGTTCACCACAAGCTGCGCGCCATGCACGGCGCAGATGTCGCGGGCGCGGGCGATCTGGCGGCGCAGCTCGGCCTCGGGCAGATCCTTGAGCCGCAGCTGCACCAGCCGCACGCCCTGCGGCACAAGCAGTTCCAGCCGCCCGACATGGCCGGTGATCAGGTAGAAGCGGTCGAGCCAGCCCATCATGCCAGCTCCGCCATGCCGAAGACCGGGGTCGAGGCCGTGGCCATGTCGCGGCAGGGCATCAGCCCCGCCTCATGCGCCATGCGCCCCACTGCCACCGCCTGCCCGAAGGCGCGCGCCATGGCGACCGGGTCCAGCGCCCTGGCCACCGCGGTGTTGAGCAGCACCGCGTCAAAGCCCATCTCCATCGCCGCCATCGCCTGCGATGGCGCGCCGATGCCGGCGTCGATCACCAGCGGGATGTCGGGGAAATGCGCCCGCATGGTGCGCAACGCCTCGCGGTGGCGCAGCCCTTGCCCCGAGCCGATCGGCGCGCCCCAGGGCATCAGCACCCGGCAGCCGGCCTCGATCAGGCGCTCGCCGACGATCAGGTCCTCGGTGGTGTAGGGGAACACCTCGAAGCCGTCGTCGCAAAGGATGCGCGCCGCCTCGACCAGCGCGAAGGGGTCGGGCTGCAGCGTGTCCGCGTGTCCGATCACCTCGAGCTTGATCCAGTTTGTGCCAAAGAGCTCGCGCGCCATCTGCGCCGTGGTCACCGCCTCGCGCACGGTGTGGCAGCCGGCGGTGTTGGGCAGGATGCGGCAGCCGCTCTGGCGCAGGATCTCGCGGAAGGCATGGCCCTCGCTGCCCTCGCGGCGCAGCGACACGGTGATCACCTCGGCGCCCGAGGCCGCGATCGCCTCGCGCAGCACCTGCGGCGAGGGGTATTGCGCGGTGCCGAGCATCAGGCGGCTCTTCAGGTCGGTGCCATAGACCATCGCCTCAGCCTCCCTGCATCGGCGAGAGCACCTCGACCCGCGCGCCCTCGGTGAGGGCGGCGCTGTCGCGGGCGGTGCGCGGGATGAAGCTGCCGTCGAGGGCGGTGGCCACGGCAGAGGCAGGAAAGCCCTGTTCTTCGATCAGCTCGTGAAGGGTGCGGGCGCGGGTCTCGACCGGCGCGCCGTTGAGGTCAATGCGCATGGGAAACGTCCTTTGAAGCGGGTGGTACCAGCGCCCCGGCAAGCTCCTCCGCCAGCACCGGGGCCATGAGAAAGCCGTGCCTGTAGAGGCCGTTGAGGTGGATGCGGTCGGGCGCATGGCGCAGCGCGGGGATGTTGTCGGGGAAGGCGGGGCGCAGGGCCGCGCCGGTGGCGATCACCTCGGCCTCGGCAAAGCCCGGGTGCAGCGTGTAGGCGGCAGAGAGCAGCTCCATCACCGCGCGGGCGGTGACCGGGCCGGGGCGGGCGCTTTCCACCATCGTGGCGCCGAGCATGAAGCGCCCGCCGCCGCGCGGCACCACGTAGCAGGGAAACCGCGGGTGCAGCAGCCGCACCGGGCGCGTGAGCTGCACGTCGGGCGCGTGGAGCTCGAGCATCTCGCCACGCACCGCGCGCAGGTCGGGCAGGTGGCTCGCCGCCGCGAGCCCCCGGCAATCGACGATGCCGCCACGCGGCGCCTCCTCGCGGAAGGCCACGCCCCGCGCCACGAGCCCCGCGCGCAGATGGGCGAGCGCCTTGCGCGGGTCCATATGGGCCTCGGCGGGGAAATGCAGGCCGCGGGTGAAACGCCCGGCAAGCTCGGGCTCGAGCATGGCGGGATCGAGCGCGCGGTGCCCTTGCGTGGCGCGGGCGAAGCGGTCGAGCTCGGCGGCGTCGCGGGGCGGGGCCACGACCAGCGTGCCGCGCCGCTCTACGCACGGGACCCGCGCGGCCCACCAGCCGACCGCCGCCTGACCCTTCGAGACCACCACCGCCGGCGCGGCCTCGCCCTCGCAGAACGGCGCCAGCATGCCACCCGCGAGATGCGAGGCGGGGGCCGGGGCATCCCGAGGTGAGATCACCTCGACCGGCAAGCCGCGCTCGGCCAGCGCGGTGGCGGCGCAGAGCCCCGCCACCCCGGTGCCAAGAACCGAGATCATTGCGCCGGGTCCGCAGGCAGGTAGAGCGCGCCGCCCTCGCGGAACTTTTCGGCCATCTTCTCCATGCCCTCGCGCTTCTCGGCCTCGGCGCGGATGTCGTGGCTGATCTTCATCGAGCAGAATTTCGGTCCGCACATGGAGCAGAAATGCGCCACCTTGTGGGCCGCGGCGGGCATCGTCTCGTCATGCATATCGCGCGCGGTGTCGGGGTCGAGCCCGATGTTGAACTGGTCCTCCCAGCGGAACTCGAACCGCGCCCGGCTGATCGCGTCGTCGCGCAGCTGCGCGCCGGGATGGCCCTTGGCGAGGTCGGCGGCGTGGGCGGCGAGCTTGTAGGTGATCACGCCGGTCTTCACGTCGTCGCGGTCGGGCAGGCCAAGATGCTCCTTCGGCGTCACGTAGCAGAGCATGGCGGTGCCGAACCAGCCGATCATCGCCGCCCCGATGGCCGAGGTGATGTGATCGTAGCCCGGCGCGATGTCGGTGGTGAGCGGCCCGAGCGTATAGAACGGCGCCTCGTGACAGTGCCTCAGCTGCTCGTCCATATTCTCCTTGATCTTGTGCATCGGCACGTGGCCGGGGCCCTCGATCATCACCTGGCAATCCTTGGCCCAGGCAATCTGTGTCAGCTCGCCCAGCGTGCGCAGTTCGGCGAATTGCGCCTCGTCATTGGCATCCGCGATGGAGCCGGGGCGCAGCCCGTCGCCAAGGCTGAACGAGACGTCATAGCGGCGGCAGATGTCGCAGATCTCGTCGAAATGCTCGTAGAGAAAGCTCTCGCGGTGATGATGCAGGCACCACTTGGCCATGATCGAGCCGCCGCGGCTGACGATCCCGGTGACCCGTTTCGCGGTCATCGGGATCATGTGCAGCCGCACGCCGGCGTGGATGGTGAAGTAATCCACGCCTTGTTCTGCCTGCTCGATCAGCGTGTCGCGGAAGATCTCCCAGGTCAGGTCCTCGGCGATGCCGCCGACCTTCTCGAGCGCCTGGTAGAGCGGCACCGTGCCGATGGGCACCGGCGCGTTGCGGAGGATCCAGTCGCGGATGTTGTGGATGTTGCGCCCGGTCGAGAGGTCCATCACCGTGTCGGCGCCCCAGCAGATCGCCCAGACCATCTTTTCGACCTCTTCTTCCATCGAGGAGGTCACCGCCGAGTTGCCGATATTGGCGTTGATCTTCACCTTGAAGTTCCGCCCGATGATCATCGGTTCGAGTTCGCGGTGATTGATGTTGGCGGGGATGATGGCGCGGCCCGCGGCGATCTCGTCGCGCACGAATTCGGGCGTCACGAGATCGGGCAGGCAAGCCCCCATGGGCTCGCCGTCACGGGTGTGGGCGGCACGCCGGCCCTCGTTCTCGCGGATCGCGACGAACTCCATCTCGGGGGTGACGATGCCGGCCCGGGCATAGGCCAGCTGGGTGACGGCGCGGTCGCCCTTCGCGCGCAGCGGCGGACGCTGCACCGGGAAGTCCGGCACCAGCCGCGCGCCCTTGGCAAAGCCGTTATCGGCGTCGGTGACGCTGCGCCCGGCATATTCCTCGACCTCGCCGCGCGCCTGCAGCCAGCCGCCGCGCACCTCGGGCAGGCCCTTTGCGATGTCGATCCCGATCGCCGGATCGGTGTAGGGGCCCGAGCTGTCATAGACCCGAAGCGGCGGCGCGTCGGTGAGGGCGATCTCGCGCAGGGGCACGCGCAGCTCGTGCTGCGTGCCGTGGACGTAGATCTTGGTCGAGGCGGGCAATGCGCCCGTGGTGATGGTGGGAATGGTGTCTTTCATTTCGGTCTCCTCTCGCGATGAGACCCAAGCGAAACGTAGTGCAGAAAGGGGCCGGACGGCCCGGATTGCGACAGCGCGCAACAGGGCCATGCGGCCCGAAAAGGCCGCCCCACGGTTGCGATGGGGGAATGCCCTTCGGTCTTCCTACGCCAGCATCAACTGGGTCAGGTTCGAAGGGTCGCGTCACCCCGGCAACGATGCGCCGGTGTCAGCCTCTCAGTCCCCTGGGCGGGACTCCCCTGACGTGTTCGCAGGATAGGAAATCGCGCGGCGCGGTCAAGCGGGCAAACGGCTGGATGGCGGGAGGGATTTAGCTCTCCCTCAGAATATCACTTTAGAACAGATGCTTGTGGTAGGAAGTTTGTTTTTTGGATTAACGTTTTGCAGCCGGGCTGACGAAAAAACGGGGACCGGGCGTGGCGCCCGATCCCCTGCTGTCGATCCCGTCCGTCTGCATCAAGGGGGAGAGGGAGTTAGCCAAACAGGCCCGACAGCAATCCGTCATCGTCATCGTGCGACTCGTCATGGTGGGCATCTTCATGGGCCGGGTCGCCGTCCCAGCTGCCGAGCAGATGGCGCACCGCGTCGCCGAGATCGATCTCGTCGCCACCAAGCAGTTCATCCACCGTGCCGCCCTCGGCGAGGAGGCCGTCCACCAGCCCGTCGGTCTCGCTGTAATCGGGCT
>NZ_JBYNAH010000224.1:0-5972 GCF_059781815.1 Salipiger sp.
GTCAGGAGCCGAGCGGCCCATCGTCAACCTTATTGTACCGACGTGCTCGCTCCGGGCCACCGCGCGGCCGCGCCCACCACCCCCGGCTCCAGCGCACCAGGCGGCGAGCTCTTGCGCGCCGCGCCGGGTGGCGCCGACCCCGGACGAGATCCGCCTCGCCTTCGAGACCGGCGCCTATCCCTACGACACCAAGATGTCGACCAAGAGCTACGAGCGCCAGAAGGCGCAGCTTCAGGCCGAGCTTCTCAAGGTGCAGCTGTGGTTCCAGCAGACCGGTCAGAAGGCGGTGCTGCTGTTCGAAGGCCGCGACGCCGCCGGCAAGGGGGGCACCATCAAGCGCTTCACCGAGCATCTCAACCCGCGCCATGCCCGCGTCGTGGCGCTCAACAAGCCCACCGATCTCGAGCATGGGCAATGGTACTTCCAGCGCTATATCGAACACCTGCCCACCGCCGGCGAGATCGTGCTCTACGACCGCTCGTGGTACAACCGCGCCGGGGTCGAGCGGGTGATGGGGTTCTGCGAACCCAACGAGTATCTCGAATTCATGCGCCAGACGCCCGAGCTTGAGCGCATGCTCGTGCGGTCCGGGATCAAGCTCTACAAATACTGGTTCTCGGTGACGCAGGAAGAGCAGCTGCGCCGCTTCAAGAGCCGCGAGACCGACCCGCTCAAGCAGTGGAAGCTGTCGCCGATCGACAAGGCCAGCCTCAACAAGTGGGACGATTACACCGAGGCCAAGGAGGCGATGTTCTTCTACACCGACACCGCCGATGCGCCCTGGATCGTGGTCAAGTCGAACGACAAGAAGCGCGCCCGGCTGAACTGCATGCGGCATTTCCTGTCGACGCTGGACTATCCCGGCAAGGATCGCCACATCGCGACGCCGGCGGACCCGCTGATCGTCGGCGGCGCGGCGCATGTGATCCATCGCTCTGACCACATTCTCGGCACCGCGCTGCACCCGGACACCCGCAAGACCGGGGCCTGAGCGGCGCGCCTCAGAGGTGCCTGGCGAGCCAGTCCTGCAACGGGGCAAGCCGGTCGAAGGTCTTGACCAGCGTCTCTTCGGGATCGCGCGCCAGCGCCTCGTAGAGATCGTCGTACCAGGCCACGCAGCCGCTGCGGCGCAGCAGCTCGGCACGGGGATGGGTCTCGGGGTAGGGCGCGGGCACCGTCTCGAGAGCGGGGGCGTCGAGCCGGGCGCCGAGCCGGTCGATCAGGGCGGCGAGGGCTTCGCCCGAGACGCCCGCCACCGCGCGCCGCCAGGCCTCGGTCTGCTCGTCGTCGAAGGCCATCACGCCGGCCCCGGCGGTGGCGTAGTCGAGCGACAGGCCGAAATACCAGCCGCGCCCGCCGCGCACCGTCCAGGCGGCGTGGATATGGGTGTAGAAGGGGGTCTTATCGTCGGAAAACCGCACGTCGCGATGCGGCCGGAACAGCTTGCCGCGCACCGGGCGGCCGCTTGCCGCGGACAGCTGCGCGGAAAGTCTGTCGATCAGCCGTTCCGCCGGTCGCCTGACCTCGCTGTCATAGCGAAGCTTGTTGCGGCGAAACCAGTCGCGGTCGTTGTTCCCGGCAAGATCGGTGAGAAATCCGCGCGCCTGCTGGGCAAAATCTGTCAGGTCAATCTGCGCGGTCATCGCGCAACTCCAATCATAGAAATCAAAATGACTCGTACTTAACGCCCTATCTTAGCACAGGCCCGCCGATGCGGCTGCATGGAACCTTGCCAAGCGACCGGGGCGGGACTAGTCCAGAGGGCATGAGACGCTGGATTGCCTGCTTTCTGCTCCTCTTGCCCGCTGCGCAGGCGGTGGCGCACCCGCATGTTTTTGTCGACAGCGGGTTGCGGATCGAAACCGATGCCGAGGGCCTTGTGACCGGCGTCGAGCTGAGCTGGGCCTATGACGAGTTCTTCACGCTGCTGATCTTCGAGGACATGGGGCTCGACCAGGATGGCGACGGACGCCTCACCGAGGACGAGCTGGCGCAGCTTCAGGGCTTCGAGACCAACAACTGGCCGGCGGATTTCGAGGGCGATCTCTACCTCGCCTCGCAAGGCGCGCCGGTGACGCTCGGACCGCCCGAGCCGCGCGAGACCCGGGTCGAGGACGGGCGCATCATCTCGGCGCATTTCCGCCCGGTGCCACGCGTGGCCGCCGATGGGCTGGAGATCAAGCAATACGATCCGACCTTCTATGTCTCCTACGCGATCAGCCGCGGGGTCGAGATCGCCGCGCCGTGCCGGGCCGAGATCGAGGCGCCGGACCGCGCCGCGGCCGATGCCTATGTGCAAAAGGAGCTGCAGACCGTCCCCGAGGACATGTTCGAGCAGCTCGAGGTCGGGGAGCAATATGCCGACAGGATTCAGCTGACATGCGACCCTTCCTCCTGATCGCCGCCGCCGCGGTGGCGGCGCTGGCGATCTGGCTCTGGGGCTTCGGCGGCGCCGCTCTCGTCGAAGCCGCCGCGGCGCAGGGCCAGCGCGAGGCGCAGGTGGCGATGGCCGGGGGCTTGCGCGCCCTGCGGGCCGGCGAGCCAGGCGCGCTGACGGCGCTGCTGGGCCTGTGCTTCGCCTATGGCTTCTTTCATGCGGCGGGGCCGGGCCACGGCAAGCTGCTGATCGGCGGCTACGGCGTCGGGCGGCGGGTGCCGGTGCTTCGTCTGTCCGTCTTGGCGCTGGTCTCGAGCCTCGCGCAGGCGGCGGCGGCGGTGGCGCTGGTCTATGCCGGGGTCTGGGGGCTTGGCTGGGGGCGACAGCAGCTGACCGACGCGGCAGAGCGCTGGTTTGCCCCGGCGAGCTATGCCGCCATCGGGCTCATCGGCGTCTGGCTGCTGCTGCGCGGGCTGCGCAAGCTGCTGGCCGGCCCGGAGACAGACCACGGGCACGACCATGAGGCCGACGGACATCACCACCACGCCCATGGCGAGGTCTGTTCGAGCTGCGGCCACGCCCACGGCCCGAGCCTCGATCAGGTCGAGCAGGTGCACTCGCTGCGCGACGCGCTGGTGCTGGTCGGCGCCATCGCCATCCGGCCCTGCACGGGCGCGCTGTTCCTGCTGATCCTGACCTGGCGCATGGGCATCGTCCTTGCCGGCATCCTCGGCACGTTCGCCATGGGGCTCGGCACCGCGACGGTCACCGTGGCCGTGGCACTGGCTTCGGTCACCCTGCGCGAGGGCGCCCTTAGCCGTCTCGCCACCGGCCCTGCCGCGCTGCGGGTGATGGGCGGTATCGAGGCGGCCGCCGGGGCGGTGATTTCCGTGCTCGCGGCACAGGTAGTGTTGCACGCGATCTAGAGCTGAACCACAGTTTCGCCGTGCACTTAACGCGAGACTTGCCGCAACGCGTTCGCGTCTCTAAAGCGCGATCATGAGGAATGAAGACACATACTGGGCGCATGCCCGCGCGATCCTGCTTCTGGGATTGCCGCTGATTGGCGGTCATCTGGCGCAGCTTGCCATCGTGTTCACCGACACCGCGATGATCGGCCGCTACGGCGTTGCCGAGCTGGCCGCGCTGACGCTGGCCTCGACGGTGTTCTCGGTGTTCTTCCTCTTCGGGTCCGGCTTTGCCTGGGCGGTGATGCCCATGGTCGCCTGCTTCGACGCCGCCGACGATCACGCGCAGATCCGCCGCGCCACGCGCATGGGGCTCTGGCTCTCGGCGGGGGTCTTTGCGCTGGTGATGCCGGTGCTGTGGCACTCGGGCAGCATCCTCTTGGCGCTGGGGCAGGAGCCGCAGGTCGCCGCCGACGCCCAGACCTACCTGCGCATCGCCGGCTGGGGGCTGCTGCCGGCGCTCGGGGTCATGGTCTTCAAGAGCTTCCTCGCCGCGCTCGAGCACACCCGCGTGGTGTTCTGGATCACCGTCTGCGCCGCCATCGCCAACGCGCTGGCCAATTACGCGCTGATCTTCGGCAACTGGGGCGCGCCCGAGCTCGGCATCCGCGGCGCCGCCATCGCCTCGCTGGTCTCGCACGGGCTGTCGCTGCTGGGCGTCATCGCCTATGCCCGCCTGCGCCTGCCGCTCTATCCCCTGTGGCGGCGCTTCTGGCGCCCCGATGCCGAGATGCTGCGCGAGGTCTTCGAGCTTGGCTGGCCGATCGGTCTCACCACCCTGGCCGAGGTCGGGCTCTTCGCCGCCACCGCGCTGCTGATCGGCCTGATCGGTCCGGCGCCGCTGGCCGCCCATGGTATCGCGCTGCAGCTCTCGGGGCTGACCTTCATGGTGCATCTCGGGCTCGCCAACGTCGCCACCGTGCGCGCAGGACAGGCCCGCGGCCGCGGCGATACCGAGTTCCTGATGCGCGACGCGCGCACGCTCTTCGGGCTCTCCATCGCCACGGTGATCATCACGGTGGTGGCCTTCCTGACCATCCCCGAGGCGCTCATCGGCGTGTTCCTGTCGCCCGACGACCCGCAGCGCGACACCATCATCGCCATCGGCGTGGTGCTGCTGATGGTCGCCGCGCTGTTCCAGCTGGTCGATGCGCTGCAGGTCATCGCGCTCGGCATGCTGCGCGGCCTGCACGACACCCGCGTCCCGATGATCATCGCCGCGCTGGCCTATTGGGGGCTTGGGCTTCCCGCCGCCTACCTGCTCGGGTTCCCGGCCGGCTACGGCTTCGTCGGCATCTGGTTCGGGCTGGTCATCGGGCTCGGCGCGGCGGCGGTGCTGCTGCTGCACCGCTTCTTCGTCCGGGCCCACCCGGGCCGGGTCGCGCCGGCGGCCGGCGCCAAGGCCTGAGCCGCCGCCCGCGCTCTCTTGCGCTTGCACCGATCCGCGCCTAGAAGGCGGCCAACCAAAGCCAGAGGAGCCGCAAGATGGGATTTCGCATGGGGATCGTGGGTCTGCCCAACGTGGGCAAGTCGACCCTGTTCAACGCGCTGACCAAGACCGCCGCGGCGCAGGCGGCGAACTTCCCGTTCTGCACCATCGAGCCCAACGTGGGCGACGTGGCGGTGCCCGACGCGCGGCTCGACAAGCTCGCGTCCATCGCCAAGTCGCAGAGCATCATTCCCACCCGCATGACCTTCGTCGACATCGCGGGCCTGGTGAAGGGCGCCTCCAAGGGCGAGGGCCTCGGCAACCAGTTCCTCGCCAACATCCGCGAGACCGACGCCATCGCCCATGTGCTGCGCTGCTTCGAGGATGACGACGTCACCCACGTGGATGGCCGCGTCGACCCGGTGGCCGATGCCGAGACCATCGAGACCGAGCTGATCATCGCCGACATGGAGAGCCTCGAGAAGCGCCTGCAGAACATCGTCCGCAAGGTGCGCGGCGGCGACAAGGAGGCGGTCCAGCAGGAGCGCCTGATGAAGGCCGCGCTCGAGTTGCTGGAGCAGGGCAAGCCCGCGCGCCTGCTCGAGGTCGATGCCGAGGATCTCAAGCAGTGGAAGATGCTGCAGCTGCTGACCTCCAAGCCGGTGCTCTATGTCTGCAACGTCGACGAGGACGAGGCCGCCACCGGCAACGCGCTCTCCGAGAAGGTCGCCGCCATGGCCGCCGAGCAGGGCAACGCGCATGTGGTGATCTCCGCCAAGATCGAGGAGGAGATCTCCCAGCTCGACGGCGAGGAGGCCGAGATGTTCCTCTCCGAGCTCGGCCTCGAGGAGGCCGGTCTCGACCGCCTGATTCGCGCCGGCTACGAGCTCCTGCATCTCGAGACCTACTTCACCGTCGGCCCCAAGGAGGCCCGCGCCTGGACCATCCGCAAGGGCACGCTGGCGCCGCAGGCCGCCGGCGTCATCCACGGCGATTTCGAGAAAGGCTTCATCCGCGCCGAGACCATCGCGTATGATGATTTCGTGGCCCTGGGTGGCGAGCAGCCCGCCAAGGAAGCCGGCAAGATGCGCGCCGAGGGCAAGACCTACATGGTCAAGGACGGCGACGTGCTGCACTTCCTGTTCAACACCTGACCCGCAGCCCGGAAGGAGCCCCCGCATCTTCTTCTGGCCGAAAA
>NZ_JBYNAH010000224.1:5982-8659 GCF_059781815.1 Salipiger sp.
GCCGGCCCGGCCCCCCCTTCGTTTTTTGGGTCTAAAATTGGCGGGGGGGGCGGGCGGGGCCCCCCCCCCCCTCCCCAATGTCCCTACAGGGCGCGGGGCCCCCTGATGCGCATTTCCGCCAATCTCGGCTTCCTCTACACCGACCTTCCGCTGCCCGCCCGCATCCACGCCGCCGCGGCGGACGGCTTCGACGCTGTCGAATGCCACTTTCCCTACGATCACGCCCCGGCGGAGATCCGCAGCGCTCTCGACACAACCGGCCTTGCCATGCTGTCGCTCAACACCCGCCCCGGCAACGCGGCGGCGGGCGAGTTCGGCCTCGCAGCGCTTCCGGGCCGCGCCGAGGAGGCCCGTGCCGCCGTGGCGCAGGCGGTCACCTATGCTGCTGCGATCGGGGCAGGCGCGGTGCATGTCATGGCAGGCCGGAGCTTTGCGGCGGCAGGGTCCGAGGAGGCCTTCCGCGCCACGCTGACCGATGCCTGCGACCTTGCCGCGCGCCACGGCATGACCGTGCTGATCGAGCCGATCAACACGCGCGACGTGCCGGGCTACCACCTGACCTCGCTGGAGCAGGCGGCAGACACCCTTGCCGCGCTCGGGCGCGACAATCTGAAGATCATGTTCGACTGCTACCACCTGCAGATCCTGCAGGGCGACCTGACGCGGCGCTTCCGGGATCACCTGCCGCTGATCGGCCATGTGCAGATCGCAGCCGTCCCAGATCGCGGCGAGCCCAATGCGGGCGAGCTCTGCTACGCAAGCCTGCTCAAGGCCTTCGAGGAGGCCGGCTATCGCGGCGCCATCGGCGCCGAGTACCGCCCCCGCGGCGGCGACACGCGCGCGGGCCTTGGCTGGCTGCCCAAGCTCCGCGCCGCGCTCGCCGGCGTCTAGGCCGGCTCGAGCCCGGCCTTGCTCACCGCGTCCGTCACCAGCGCGCCGCGGCCCTGGATCACCTGACCCGCGAGCGCCATCGCGCCGCGGGCCGCATCCTCGAGCGGGCGGCCAAGCGCCAGCCCGGCCAGAAGCCCCGCGGCAAAGCTGTCGCCGGCGGCGGTGGTGTCGACCACGCTGTCCACTCGGGTCGCGGGGATCACCTGGGCGCCGCTGTCACGTTGCCAGAGCAGCAGATCGCCCGGACCCTGCTTCACCGCGACCAGATCCGCCCCCTGCGCGCGGTAGCGCTCGAGGCTCTGGGCCGGATCGTCGTTGCCGAACAGCACCTGCTCCTCGTCGAAGGAGGGCAGCACGATATCCGAGGTCCGCGCCCCCATCATCAGCCCTGCGCGCATCGCCTCGGGGCTCTCCCAGAGCTTCGGGCGCAGGTTGGTGTCGAACGCCACGATGGCCCCGCGCGCCCGCGCGCGCGCCAGCGCACCGCAGAAATACTCGCGCTCCTTTGGCGGCAGGATGGCCAGGGTGATGGCCGAGAAATGGATCATGTCGCGGCCCTTGAGCGCCGCATCGAGCCATTTCAGATCCTGCCCCATACGCTTGGCCGCCGATTGGCCGCGCCAGTACGAGAAGCTGCGCTCGCCCTCCTCGATGGAGATCATGTAAAGCCCCACCGTCGCATCCGGCAGCCGGCGCACCGCAGAGGTGTCGATGCGCTCGCCCTCCATATAGGCCAGCATCTCGTGGCTGATCGCGTCCTCGCCGACGCAGGTGGCATAGCCCACGCTCCACGTCTCCGGCAGCATCCGGCGCATGTACCAGGCGGTGTTGAAGGTGTCGCCGGCAAAGCCGCGGCGATAAAGCCCGTCGCCGGCCTCGGACAGTTCGACCATGCATTCGCCAATGGCGAGAAAGGCGCTCATTGCGTCACTCCTTCGTCTCCGGATCCGCGGGCAGGGCGCCCGTCAGGCTTCCGGCGGTAACAGTTTGCCGGGGTTGAGGATAGCCTGCGGGTCGAAGGCTGTCTTCACGCGGCGCATGACGGCCATAGCCGCACCGTGCTCGGCATCCATGTATTTCTGCTTGCCAAGCCCGATGCCGTGCTCGCCCGTCACCGTGCCGCCAAGGCGCAGCGACACCTTGGCGAGCGCGCCGGAAAACGCCAGCACTTCGTCGATCTCGGCGGGATCGCCGGGATCGAAGCGCAGCCCGCAGTGGAAATTGCCGTCACCCACGTGACCCACGATGGTGCAGGTGAGCCCACGCGCCTCGGCCTCGGCGCGGGCCGCGGCGATGGCTTCGGCCAGCCGCGAGATCGGCACGCAGACATCGGTCGAATAGGTGCGCTTGCCAGGCCGCGGATCGAGCGCCCCGATCGCCGGCAGAGCGCCGTGACGCAGGCTCCAGAGCGCGGTGCGGGCCTCGGTGGTTTCCGCCTCCTGCCAGCCTTGCGCACCGGCATCCGCGGCGATCTCACGAAAGCTTGCCACCTGTTCGCGCGCCGCGTCAGGAGCGCCGTGGAACTCAATGAAAAGATGCGGTTTTTCCGGCATGTCGGTGCTGCTGTGCAGGTTGAAGCCGCGCACCATCATCTCGTCGACCAGCTCGATCCGCGCCATCGGGATGCCGCTCTGGATGGTCAGGATCACGCAATCGACCGCCGCCGCCACGTCATCGAACCGGCAGGTCGCCGCGGCCACCGCCTCGGGTTGGCCATGCAGCTTCAGCGTCAGCTCGGTGATCAGCCCCAGCGTGCCTTCCGAGCCCACCAGCAGGTGGGTCAGGT
>NZ_JBYNAH010000394.1:0-1994 GCF_059781815.1 Salipiger sp.
ATGCCGCGGTTCAGCGCCGCGAAGACCAGCTGGATCGCCAGCGGGCCGCCTCCCAGCACCGCGATGCGCTGCAGCTCCGGCAACGGCGCCTCCGCGGGGAGTTCCAGCCGGCGCGCCCGATGCTCGGCCACGACAGCGGCCCGCAGGGCGCGCGACTGCTCGGAGTCGCGGCAGGTCTGCGCCGCGTCCGCCTCGAAGGCAAGCCCGGCCTCGAAGGGCAGCAGGATCGCCGCCTCGACCGCGGCCACGATCTCGCGCGGGGCCAGCTCCGGCGCATCGGCCAGCGCCTCGCGGCGCGCCGACACCGCCTGCTGATACGCCACCGGGTCGGAAAAGCCGCTGCGGATGCCGGACGTCGGGTGCACCGGCCCGCCATCCTCGAGCAGCGCCGCGACGAATTGCGCCGCGCCGGACAGCGCGTCCTCCTCGACCACCAGATCGGCCAGCGCGTCAGCCGGCGCGTCGTCGATACAGACAGGCTGACCGGTGAGCATCAGCTTGAGCGCATCGCCGGCGCCCGCTAGCCGGGGCAGCCGCTGCGTCACACCGGCCGAGGGCATCAGCCCCAGCCTGATCTCGGGAAAGCCGATCCGGGTCGCGGCATCCGCCACCCGGTAATGCGCCGCAAGCGCCAGCGCGACGCCACCGCCCAGCACGGTGCCATGCAGCGCCGCCACCACCGGCACCGGGCTGGCTTCGACGCGCGCGCAAAGATCCGACAGCGTCGGCGCAGCGTCGGTCTTGTCGAATTCGGACAGTTCGGCCCCGGAGGCAAAGCCCGCCCCCGCACCATGGAGGATGATCGCGACCGCGCTCTCTTCCTCGGCGGCGCGGTCGAATGCCGCGATCAGATCGGCTCGGACCCTCTGGACAAGCGCGTTGGCCGGAGGACTGGCGATGCTGATCCGTACCACTCCGTCGCTTACCGAATACCCGACCGTATTCCGCGCGTCTGACATCTGCCCGTCCTTGCCTGCCGGCCCGTTTGCCGGCGCCTGTGCCCGCCGCGCTTATCTGCGCGATCACCGCGCATTAGACGGGAAACACCAGCTCAAGGCAAGGTTCGAAACCGCCGCGCCTCAGATCGGCATATTGTCGAACTGGTCTTCGACCTCGCTGTCGCCGTCAGGCCGAACCAGACGCAGCGCGCTTTGCGGCACCTTGCCGCCACGCGCCTCGAGCTCTTCGACATGGCGTTCGAGATCCTCAAGCAGTTCCTGCTTCGCGCTCGCATCGGCCAGCTCCCCGGCCCGGCGAATCTCGGCCTCGAGTTCGACGATGCGGTTCTTCAGCGCTTCGATCATGGTCTCATTCCTCCTCACAGCGGCCGGGAGCGACCGGCCTAATGGCTTGCCCGCCCGGCGCAGCTTGCGCAGAGCGCCGCATCCGGCAACAGATCGAGCCGCCCCTCGGGGATCGGCTCACCGCAATTCACGCAAAACCCGTACTCGCCATCGTCCATGCGCTGCAGCGCCGCGCGAATGCGCGCGATCTCGGCCTGGCCACTGGTGCCCAGACGTTCGAGCACCTCGTCGCCCTCGCGTTCGGTTGCGCTGTCATCCCAATCTTTCGGACGCGGCGCATCGAGAGAGTTCTCGATCTCCTCCAGCCGCGCACCAAGCTCCTCGAGCCTGTTGCATAGCATGATTCTGTAGTTTTCGTGCGACATGATGACAATCCCGCGGCCTCCTCCGAGTATAGTGATGAAACCATCGGCAGCCGGCCGCCTTGACGCAGGTCAATCGAGAAAGAATCCTTGCAAACATATTCACGTTTGCCTATGTGACTTTCGAAACGGAGGACCATCCCATGATCTCACCAGACGTCACCGCATTCTTCGACGAAGCCACCAACACGATTTCCTACGTCGTGCGCGATCCGTCCGGGTCGTCCTGCGCCGTGGTCGATTCCGTGCTCGACTTCGATTACTCCTCGGGCCGCACCGACACCCGCTCGGCGGACGCGATCATCGCCTTCGTCAAGGAGCATAAGCT
>NZ_JBYNAH010000225.1:0-8638 GCF_059781815.1 Salipiger sp.
ACGGTCAGGCGCAGCCGGTGGCCTCCGCCGATTCCGCCGGCCGGTTTGCCCTGTTCCTAGATCTGCCGCCCTCCGCCGATCCGCGCGTTCTGCGGCTCAGCATGAAGGTCGGCGAGCGCGAGATCGCCTCGTCCGAGGAGGTCATCCTTGCGCCGCCTGCGCCAACCGAGACGCCGGAGCCCCCCGCCGAAGGCACTGCGGCAGTGGCGGATGCCGCGCCCGACGAGGCCAAGCCCGACGAGGACCCCGCGCGCGATGCGCCCACCGCGCTTGCGACCGCCGAGCCGGGGCCTGCGCCCGCCCCGGCCGTGCTGCTCTCGACCGAGGCCGGTGTCGAGGTGCTGCAGGCGCCGGACCCGCTGCCCACGGGGCAGGTGGCTCTCGATGCCATCACCTATGACGAGGCCGGGGGCGTCACGCTTTCCGGGCGCGGCAGCGCCGATGCGACGCTGCGGGTCTATCTCGACAACCGCTCCGTCGCGGTTGGCGAGGTGCCGGACACGGGCCGCTGGCAGATCGATCTGCCGGGCGTCGAGGGCGGCACCTATACGCTGCGGGTCGACCAGCTGGGCCGTGACGGCGCCGTGACCGCCCGGGCCGAGAGCCCGTTCCTGCGCGAGGAGCCGGCCAGGCTCGCCGCCGCCGCCGATGAGGCCGATGCCGGCGAGGCGGCGCTCACCGCGGTCACCGTGCAGCCCGGCCACACGCTCTGGGCGCTGGCCCGCGACCGCTACGGCGAGGGGCTGGCCTATGTGAAGGTCTTCGAGGCCAATCGCGACCAGATCCGCAACCCGGACCTGATCTATCCGGGCCAGATCTTCGAACTGCCCGACTGAGGTCGCGCCTTGCGCCCGGCCACGGCGCGGGACGGCACAGCCGGACGCCTCCGGCGGGAGTATTTTTGACGAAGAGAAGCAGGGGCGCGGCGCTCCTGTCTTCTTTGGTTCAAAAATACCTCGGGGTGAATTGGCGCGCAGCGCCAAGAGGGGCAGCGCCCCTGCAACGCCCGATCGGCCCGCGCGGAGGCCGGGGGGTGGTCTGGTTCTCCGCGGCGCGGCGCGGTAAGGCAGGCGGGACAGCTCGCCACCACGGACCCGCCATGCCCCCTGAAACCACCGCCGAGATCGCCCGCGAGGAACGCCGCTCGGGCCTGCGCACCATCCGCCGCGTCTGGCCCTATCTCTGGCCCGAGGGGCAGGCTTGGGTAAAGCGCCGGGTGGTGATCGCGCTGGGGCTGCTGCTGCTCGCCAAGCTGATCGCCGTGGGCACGCCGATCCTCTACAAGCGCGCCGTCGACAGCCTCTCGGGCGAGGTGCCCGACCTGATGCTGGGCGCGGTGGGGCTGACCATCGCCTACGGGCTGGCGCGGCTGATGACCGTGGGCTTCCAGCAGGCCCGCGACGGGGTCTTCGCCCGCGTCGGCCAGCGCGCGCTGCGGCGGCTGGCGCTCGAGACCTTCACCCATATCCACCGCCTGTCGCTGCGCTATCACATCAGCCGCAAGACCGGCGGGCTGTCGAGGATCATCGAGCGCGGGGTCAAGGGGGTCGAGTTCCTGCTGCGCTTCATGTTGTTCAGCGTCGGGCCGCTGATCATCGAGCTGACGCTGGTGGCGGGGGTGCTCTTCTTTCTCTTCGACGTCTGGTATCTCGCCGTCGTGGTGGTGACCATCGCGCTTTATGTCTGGTTCACCTTCAAGGTCACCGAGTGGCGCGTGCGCCTGCGCCGGACGATGAACCAGCAGGACACCGACGCCAACCAGAAGGCCATCGACAGCCTGCTGAACTTCGAGACGGTGAAGTATTTCGGCGCCGAGGCGCGCGAGGCGGCGCGCTATGACGCCGCCATGAAGGGCTACGAGGCGGCGGCGGTGAAGACCGCGACCTCGCTCGCCTTCCTCAATTTCGGCCAGTCCTTCCTGATCACCACCGGGCTGGTCATCGTCATGGTGATGGCGGCTTTGGGGGTGCAGAACGGCGCCCTGACGGTGGGCGATTTCGTGATGGTCAACGCCTACATGATCCAGATCACCATGCCGCTGAACTTCCTCGGCACGGTCTATCGCGAGATCCGCCAGAGCCTCGTCGACATGGGCGAGATGTTCGACCTGCTCGACAGCCCCCGCGATGTCACCGACAGGCCCGGCGCGCCGGCCATCGCGGTGGCCGGCGGCGTGGTGCGTTTCGAGGAGGTGCGCTTCGGCTACGATCCCGAGCGGCCGATCCTCAAGGGCGTCTCGCTCGAGGTGGGCGCCGGGCAGAACGTGGCGCTGGTCGGGCCCTCGGGCTCGGGCAAGTCGACCATCGGGCGTCTGCTGTTCCGGTTCTACGACGTCGGCGGCGGGGCGATCCGCATCGACGGGCAGGATCTGCGCGACGTGACGCAGGACAGCCTGCACGCCGCCATCGGCGTGGTGCCGCAGGACACGGTGCTGTTCAACGACACCATCCGCTACAACATCGCCTATGGCCGCGACGGCGCCACCGAGGCCGAGATCGTGGCGGCGGCGAAATCGGCGCAGATCCATGATTTCATCGAGAGCCTGCCCGAGGGCTACGACACCCAGGTGGGCGAGCGCGGGCTGAAGCTTTCCGGCGGCGAGAAGCAGCGGGTGGGCATCGCGCGCACGCTCTTGAAGAACCCGCCGATCCTGCTGCTCGACGAGGCCACCTCGGCGCTCGACACCGAGACCGAGGCCGAGATCCAGACCGCGCTGAAGCGCGCCGGCGAGGGCCGCACGGTGATCACCATCGCGCACCGGCTCTCGACCATCGCCGATGCCGACCGCATCGTGGTGCTGGAGAAGGGCGAGGTGGTCGAGGAGGGCACCCACGAGGCGCTGCTGGCGCGCGGCGGGCGCTATGCCCAGCTCTGGGCACGGCAGCAGGCGGATCGCGACGCGGCCTGATATCACGGCCTCTTTTTGGCTGGGAAAGGCAGGCCCCTCGCAAGGGGTCTGCCTTCCTGCGTCTAAATTGGTCAAATAATATGACCGCACTTGTTTCCGATCGGAAACTCTCCTACACGTCGGGAAACTTACCACTGCCCGAATCCTGCCAGGAGGCTTGCCATGAGCGACCGCATCACCCGCAACGGTCTTCAGATCGACCGTGTTCTGTTCGACTTCATCGAAGAGAAGGCGCTGCCGGGCAGCGGCGTGGCGGCGGAGACCTTCTGGGAGAAGCTCTCGGAGCTGGCGCACAGCTTCGGCCCGCGCAACGCGGCGCTGCTCGAGACCCGCGAGCGCATTCAGGGCCAGCTCGACGAGTGGCACCTGGCGCGCAAGGGCCAGCCGCATGACGCGGAGGCCTACCGCGCCTTCCTTGAAGAGATCGGCTATCTCGTGCCCGAGGGCGAGGATTTCGAGATCGAGACGCTGAACACCGACCCGGAGTTTGCCTCGGTCCCCGGGCCGCAGCTGGTGGTGCCGATCACCAATGCGCGCTACGCGCTGAACGCCGCCAACGCGCGCTGGGGCTCGCTCTATGACGCCTATTACGGCACCGACGCGCTGGGCTCCCTGCCGGGCAAGGGCGGGTTCGACATGGACCGTGCCGGTGAGGTGGTGAAAGCGGCGAAAGCCTTCCTCGACGCGATCTTCCCGGTCAATGGTGGCAGCCATGCGGGGGCCGACGCCTATACGGTCGAGGGTGGCACGCTGCGGGTCTCGGGCAAGCCGTTGCTGAGCCCGGCGCAATTTGCCGGCTACCGCGGCGTGGCGGAGGCGCCCGAGGCGATCCTGCTGCGCAACAACGGCCTGCATGTGGAGCTGGTCATCGACCGCGACCACTTCATCGGCAAGACCGATGCTGCGGGGCTCGCGGATGTGCTGATGGAGGCGGCGGTCTCGGCGATCATGGATTGCGAGGATTCGGTCGCCTGCGTCGATGCCGAGGAGAAGGCGCAGGCCTATGGCAACTGGCTTGGCCTGATGAAGGGCGATCTGGTCGACACCTTCGAGAAGGGGGGCAAGCAGGTCACCCGCGATCTGCATGGCGACCGCATCTACAGCGCGCCGGATGGCTCGGAGCTGGTGCTCAAGGGGCGCGCGCTGATGCTGGTGCGCAATGTCGGCCACCTGATGACCAACCCGGCGATCCTGCTCGAGGACGGCTCGGAGATCTTCGAGGGGCTGATGGACGCGATGGTGACCACGCTGATCGCCAAGCATGACCTCGGCAAGAGCGACGGGCCGCGCAACTCGGTCAAGGGTTCGGTCTACGTGGTGAAGCCGAAGATGCACGGGCCGGAGGAAGTGGCCTTTGCGGACGAGATCTTCAGCTTCGTGGAAGCGGCGCTGGGCCTGCCGCAATACACCGTGAAGCTCGGCATCATGGACGAGGAGCGCCGCACCAGCGTGAACCTCAAGGAATGCATCCGCGCCGCCAGGCACCGGGTCGCCTTCATCAACACCGGCTTCCTCGACCGCACCGGCGACGAGATGCACAGCTCGATGGAAGCCGGCCCGATGATCCGCAAGGGCGACATGAAGGGCACGGCCTGGATCGCCTCTTACGAGGATCGCAACGTCGATATCGGCCTTGCCTGCGGGCTGCGCGGCAAGGCGCAGATCGGCAAGGGCATGTGGGCCATGCCGGACCTGATGGCGGATATGCTGAAGGCCAAGATCGGCCACCCGAAGGCGGGGGCCAACTGCGCCTGGGTGCCGTCGCCCACTGCCGCGACGCTGCACGCGCTGCATTACCATGAGGTCGACGTGCTCGCGCGGCAGGCGGAGATCGCCGCCGGGGGCCCGCGCGGCACGCTCGAGGACCTGCTGACGATTCCCGTGGCCGAGGGCGCCAACTGGTCGGAGGACGAGATCCGCGAGGAGATCGAGAACAACGCGCAGGGCATTCTGGGTTACGTGGTGCGCTGGGTGGATCAGGGCGTCGGTTGCTCGAAGGTGCCTGATATTCATGACGTGGGACTGATGGAGGACCGCGCAACCTGCCGGATCTCGTCGCAGCATCTGGCGAACTGGCTGCATCACGGCGTGGTCTCGGAGGACGAGGTCATGGCGGTGATGAAGCGCATGGCCGAGGTGGTGGACCGGCAGAACGCCGGCGACGCGGCCTATCGGCCGATGGCGCCGGGCTATGACGGGCCGGCCTTCAAGGCCGCCTGCGACCTGGTCTTCGAGGGCCGGGTGCAGCCGTCGGGCTATACCGAGCCGGTGCTGCACCGCCGTCGTCTCGAGCTGAAGGCCGCTGGCTGAGGGGGACGAGGGATTGCGCCGCGGGCTTTGCCCGCGTCGCCCGGCCGGCGGCCCTGCGGGCCACCGGCAAAGGGGAGGGGCGCTGCCCCTCTGCCGCGCGGGGCGCGCGGCATTCACCCCGAGGTATTTGGAAACCAGAGAAGATCCTTAGAGAAAACAGGGAAGAGGAGGTGGTCGCGATGGCTGCAATTTCACTGAGCCGGGCGCGGGTGATGATCCGCAAGACCTTCGAGACGGGCAAGGAAATGGGGCTGAACCCGCTTTCGGCGGTGGTGCTGGATGCGGGCGGGCACGTGATTGCCTTCGAACGCCAGGATGGCGCCAGCCCGGGCCGGTTCCAGATCGCGCAGGGCAAGGCCTATGGCGCGGTGATGCTGGGCATGGCGGGCAGTGCACAGATGGCGCGCGCTGAGGCACAGGCCTATTTCATCGCCGCCGCCAACGGCGCCTTCGGCGGCCAGCTGATCCCGGTGCCGGGTGGAGTATTGGTCAAGGATTCCAAGGGGCGGGTGATGGGCGCGCTGGGCGTCACCGGCGACACCTCCGACAATGACGCCACTGCCGCGAAAGCGGGCGTCGAGGCGGCCGGGCTGGTCGCCGAGGTCTGAGCCATCTTTCGAAATCGCTGCTGCTGCACTATGTTGCAGTGCAGCAGCAGCGAGAAAGAGGTTTTCATGGCCCGTCCCGTCGTCGGCATCATCGGCAACCAGCACCTTCTGAACGATCACTACCCGGCCCATGCGGGTGGGGAGATGAACACCGAGGCCGTGTCTTGCGTCTCGGGCTGTCTGCCGCTGCTGATCGCCGCCGACCCGCGCTTTGTCTCGGTGGAGGAGCTGATGGAGACCTGCGACGGCTTCCTGCTCACCGGCGGGCGGCCCAATGTGCACCCCGAGGAATACGGCGAGGAAGCCACCGAGGCGCATGGCGCCTTCGACCGCGCCCGCGACGCCATCGTGCTGCCGCTGGTGCGGCACTGCGTCGAGCGCGGCCAGCCCTTCCTCGGCATCTGTCGCGGCTTCCAGGAGGTCAACGTGGCGATGGGCGGCACGCTCTATCCCGAGATCCGCGACCTGCCGGGGCGGATGAACCACCGCATGCCCCCGGACGGCACGCTCGAGGAGCGCTTTGCCCTGCGCCACAAGGTGACGCTGGCCGAGGGCGGCCGGTTCCACAAGCTCTTCGGCGCCACCGAGGTGATGACCAACACGCTGCACGGGCAGGGCATCAAGCGCCCCGGCAGCCGCATCGAGATCGAGGGCTTCGCCCCCGACGGCACGCCTGAGGCGATCCATGTCAAGGGCGCCCCGGGCTTTACGCTTTCGGTACAGTGGCACCCGGAATGGGACGCGGCCAACGATCCGGTGTCGCGGCCGCTCTTCGAGGCCTTTGGCGACGCGGTGCGCGACTTTGCCGCCACGCGGCGCGAACCGCAGCGCATCTCGGCCTGATCCGCGCAACGACACGCCGCTTGCGCCAGAGCAAGGTGGCGCGCCACGCGGGCTGCTAGGCTTCCCCCGGACCCGGGGAGAGGAGCCGAGAGATGCGTATCCTGATTGCCTATGCCACCACCGAGGGGCAGACCCGCAAGATCTGCCGCTTCGTCAGCGACCGGCTGATCGCTGCCGGCCACAGCGTGGAACTGCTGAACGTCAGCGATGCCGAGGGGCTGGAGCCGGCGCGGGTCGACGCGGCGGTGCTGGCGGGGTCGGTGCATGTGGGCGCGCTGCAGCCCGAGCTGATCGCGTTTGCGCGCGATCATGCCGGGGTGCTGTCGCGGATGCCGGTGCTCTATCTGCAGGTGTCGCTGGCGGCGGCGGGGCAGGATGCCGAGGAATGGCAGGAGCTGCGGGAGATCGCCGACAAGACGGTGGCGGGGTTCGGCTGGACGCCGGAGCGCATCGAACAGGTGGCCGGCGCCTTCCGATTCACCGAGTATGATTTCTTCAAGTCCTGGGCGATGCGCTGGATCGCGTCGCAGCATGACCAGAAGGTCGATCCCAAGGCTGACCGGGAATATACCGACTGGGCGGCGCTGGCGGCGGCGGTGGATGACTGGGCCGCGGTGGCCTCGGTCCTGCGCTGAGACTCAGGCGGCGATCAGCTTGAGCCCGTCGCGCCAGTCGAGCAGCGAGCGGGCCTCGTGACGGCGCAGGCAGCGGCGCGCGGTGGGGCCGTAGCGGTCGGGATCGGCGCGCAGCTCGGGAAGGGTGGCGAAGAGGCTGGCGCGGCTGGCCTCGGAGAGCGCCTCGAGCCCGGTGCTGCCGACGTGGAAGCTCTCGGTGGCGAGGCCGTCGGCTTCGATGACGTGGTGCCGGTCCAGCAACAGGTGGATGTAGCGCACGGTGCCGCCGGCGAGGATCTCGGCGGCGCCGTGCTCGGCCAGATGCGCGGCGCTGACGAAGACCTCGCGCTCTCCGAAGAGCAGCTCGGCGCGGTAATCCGAGAGCAGCATGCGATGCTGCGGCGAGACCAGCAGGGGGCGGGCGCCGCCGTGCACGCGGATGGGGGCGAAACTGCCGGTCGCCTGAACCTCGCGCGCGCCGACCCAGCGCAGGGGCTGCGGGCCGGCGTCGCGGGTGATCAGCAGATCGCCGGGGCGCAGCGCCTCGACCGGGCGCAGGCCGGTGGCGGTGCGGATCAGGGTGCCGGGGGTGAAGCAGATGATCGTGTCGATGTTCGAGAAGCTGACGGTGGTGCCGTCGAACATCTGCGCCGTGCCGGTCTGCTCGCCGCCGGTCGTGTCGGTGATATTGAGCGTGGTGCGGTCGACCAGCCCGTTGAGATCGAGCGTATCGCCGAAGGTCTGGCCGGTTGTGCCGCCCTCGATGAAGATCGTGCTGCCCGGGGTCTCGCCCAGATCGACGAGGCGGAAGAGGTCGTCGCCGTCGCCGCCGTCGACGGTGTCGCCATGCGAGACCTCGATGGTATCGTCGCCGGCGTCGCCGTAGACGTTGTCGGCGCTGCGCGCGCCGACGAGGTAGTCGCCGCCATCGCCGCCGTAGATCGTGTCTTCGTCGTCGCCGCCGTCGATGCTGTCGGCGTCGGCGCCACCGTCGAGCCAGTCGCGCCCGGTCAGACCCGAGATCGTATCGTCGCCGGCCCCGCCGAGGATCACGTTGGTCCAATAGCTGCCATCGCCATCCATGCCGTGACCGTCATAGCCGGTCAGGCTGTCGCCAAAGCTCGAGCCGATGATGCCGTCGACGCCGCTGAGGTTCGAGTCTCCCTCGGCGTGGCCCCCGGAGAAGGTGTTGGTTCCGAGATTGACCGAAACCGCCGCGTCGGAGTTGGCATAGCTGATATAGTCGAGGCCCCAGCCGCCGTAGAAGCTGTCGGCGCCGGCGCCGCCTTCGAAGATGTCAGAGCCCGAGCCGCCATAGAACAGATCGTTGCCGTCGCCGCCGATCAGGCTGTCGT
>NZ_JBYNAH010000395.1:0-1989 GCF_059781815.1 Salipiger sp.
CACAAGGGTTAAGCTCAGTCTAACTCACGCAATGGTTACCAAATCGTTATCGGGCGGCACCTACTGCTGAGCTGAGCAAAGGAAGTAGGTCCCAACCTCACTATCGAAGTGGCCGGTGCCCCTAGTTTCCTAGACACCTGCCGTGGTCGGTTTCTGCTGCCTGATCTCGAAGTCAACGGGCGACAGCATGCCGTTGTTCGTGTGCTTGCGCTTCGGGTTGTAGAACAGCTCGATGTATTCGAACACGTCTTGCCTCGCGGCATCGCGGGTCGGGTAGGTGCGACGCCGGATACGTTCCCGCTTCAGAAGCTGGAAGAAGCTCTCGGCGACGGCGTTGTCGTGGCAGTTCCCACGCCGACTCATGCTGGGTTGGAGGCCGTGCTGGCGGAGGAAGGTCTGCCATTCACGGCTGGTGAACTGGGAGCCCTGGTCTGAATGCACCGTGACCCGGTCAGACGGCTTGCGTCGCCAGACAGCCATCAGCAGGGCTTGGAGCGCCAGGTCCGTCGTCATGCGGGATTGTGCGGACCAGCCGACTACGCGGCGGGAGAATAGGTCGATGACGACGCAGAGATAAAGCCACCCCTCATTGGTCTTGATGGAGGTGATGTCGGTCACCCAGACCTGATCGGGCCGAGATGCCTCAAACCGCTGCTCCAGCCTGTTCTCTGCCACCACCGCGGGCTTGCCGCCATATCGGCCGGGACGACGCCTGTAGCCAATCTGCGCAGCGATCTCGGCCAGCGAGGCTAGGCGCGCCACACGGTTCTCCGAGATCTGCTCGCCCTGGTCGCGCAGATCGTCCGTCAGCTTGCGATAGCCGTAGACCTGGCCACTCTCTGCCCAGGCCTGCCGGATCAGCTCAGTCTGCCGCGCATCTTCCCGCGCACGCCGACTTAGCGGCTCATTCAGCCATGCATAGAAGCCGACGAAGTGGACCCGTAGCACCCGGCACATGGCCCGGACGCCGAACTTCCCGCGATGCGCCCGAATGAAGGCGTACTTCATTGGGACTCGCGCGCGAAGTACGCCGTTGCCTTTTTTAGGATGTCGCGCTCCTCGGTCACCCGGGCCAGCTCGCGCTTCAGGCGCCGGTTCTCGGCCTCGGAGTCCACTCCGGGCTTCGAGACAGGCTCCCCGAACAGCTTCAGCCACCTGTAGAGCGAATACGTGCTAACGCCCATACGCCAGGACACCTCTCGCACAGGATACCCGCGAACCGTGATCTGATGCACCACATCCCACTTGAACTCGTCGCTGTAGTTGCTTGTCCCCATCTTCGTCTCCTCGGCTCAAAGTAAGGGAGAAAAGCGTCTACAAATCTAGGGGCACCTCAGAAGGGTCACGCCCCAACCTGTCTGCAATCCCTAATATCGGCGTTCTGGCTTCAAGCCACTTTGTAAGCTGGTTTATCGCTCTTCATAGCTCATGCAACTCTCTGTATTCGTATGGAATTGGCACCTCGTTCGTGAGTTCACTGGGATGTGAATTTAAGGTTGATAATTTACATTATGTTAAATTTTAAGGCTATTCGTCGACTTGGGGGCCCCCCGATCCTTGGACAAGATCTGAGGTGATCTAAGCTACTTTCCGTGTTTTTTGGTCGTATTGCATGATTGTTGTGCGGGCGCGGTATACCACGTCCGGTGGCTATCCTTTGAGGGCGGCTTTAGGCTGCCGGTGGTTGTAGAAGTCGAACCATGCCCGAAGGCCGCGCGAGCCTCTGATCCGGTCTCTCAGGCGCGCAGGTAGACGCACTCAACCGCAACCGAAAATCGGTCCGTGAAAGATTGAAGCGGTAAGCAACCCTTTAAGTCTTATCATGTGTCTTGAGATGAAGTCCGAAACGCCATGGCTACACCCAAAAGAGAAACGGCACTCGTCAGCACCCGCAGCCAGTTCCACTTCTGCCAGTCAATGCCGTAGGCCGCCCACAAGTCTGCCAAGTCTGGCTGATCTGCTGTAATCGTAAGTCCGTCTAAAATCTGG
>NZ_JBYNAH010000226.1:0-211 GCF_059781815.1 Salipiger sp.
TTGACGCGGCGCGCGCGCAGAACGCTGACCAGCACCAGCGCAGCAATCAGCACCAAAGACACGGCATAAGATGACAGAACCGCACCCGCGTATTTCCCAAGATCAGGTATCATGCGGTTCGCTCCTGAGCCAAAAGAGCCCGCGCCCGGCGCGCTCGGATTTCTGTTTGCGTGCGCAAGAACACCAGCGCCACAAACAAGAGGACAAAGGC
>NZ_JBYNAH010000226.1:221-8581 GCF_059781815.1 Salipiger sp.
CGCATGACAGACGCGCCCTGGTGCAGCCCCTGGTTCCAGAAGTTGACCGCATAACGGCTGAGCAGCGCAAAGACCGACCCAACCAGGCAAAGGATCGAGGTCAGGTCCGCCGCCGTATCGTCATTCTCGATCGCCGACCACAGCGCCATGTAGCCCAGGTAGAACAGGAAGAGGATTAGGAAGGTCGTCAGCCGCGGATCCCAGGCCCACCAAGTGCCCCACATCGGCTGCCCCCAGAACGCGCCGGTGGCGAGCGCGATGAGGGTGAAGGTGGCGCCGACCGGCGCTGCGGCGCGGGCGGCGAGCGCCGAGACGTGGTGGCGGCGGATGATCCAGACCAGCGAGGCCACCAGCATCATTGCCCAGGCGTTGATCGCCATCATGGCGGCGGGCACGTGCAGGTAGAAGATCTTGACCGTCGAGCCCTGCCGGAAGTCATCCGGGGTGAAGAAGAAGCCCCAGACCAGCCCGGTCACGAGGCACAGTACCGCCCCGACCGAGATCCACGGCAGGACCTTGTCGGTGGTGCGGATGAATTTGACAGGGTTGGCGTATTCCCAGATCGACATGGCTCTCCCCGTAGCGCAAGTGTCGCAGTGTTTCACCTGAATTTTCCGTCAGGGGCAAGGGTCGTGGCGCCGCAGGGGCTGGTGGGGGCGGCTTAAGCGCGTCTTCGGTTTGCACGGGATGCGCGCGAGGGTTGATATCGGGATTGGGATATCTTCGAAACACAGCATCGCCACCGTCAAGAGCAACGCCGGGCGCCGCCGCGCCATCGCCGGCCCGCGGGATGGCGACCGGGGCGATGATCCTCTTGATTTATCGGCCCCAAATCCGAAGGACCTCGACACGCAGTGCCAAGCGTCACCAAATCGCCAGCCCGGGGGGCGGGCCGGCGATGGCGCGGCGGCTTCGCCTTGATTCCGCGCTAGCATTGCTCGGATGTCAGGCGAAGGCATTGGACCGCGAGCCTCAGCGCAGGTTGATCCGCAGCACTGCCGCGCTTGCAAACGGCAGCAGCGCGATCACCCCGGCGCTGATCCCCGCCAGCATCAAGAGCGGCGTCTGCACCGCAAGCCCCTCGGCCCCGCGCCGCGCCACCTCGGCGCCGAAGATCAGCGTCGGCACATAAAGCGGCAGCACCAGCAGCGACAGAAGCAGCCCGCCGCGCTTCAGACCCACGGTCAGCGCCGCGCCGAAGGTGCCGATCACCGACAGCGCCGGCGTGCCGGCGGCCAGCGAGACCAGCACCCAGAGGTAACCCTCGAGCGGCAGGCTCAGCAGCACCCCCAGCACCGGCGCGGCCAGCACCAGCGGCAACCCGGTGGTCAGCCAATGCGCCAGCGCCTTGATCGAGACGATCCCCTCCATCGGCAGCGGCGCGGTGGCCAGCAGGTCGAGCGAGCCGTCCTCCCAGTCGAGCGCGAAGATCCGGTCGAGCGACAGCAGGCAGGCGAGCAGTGCCCCGATCCACAGCACACCCGGAGCGATGCGCGCGAGCAGCCCTGTCTCGGGGCCGACGCCGAACGGCACCAGCACCGTGACGATGAGGAAGAAGGCGAGGCCAAGGCCAAAGCCGCCGCCGGCCCGCACCGCGAGCCGCAGGTCCCGTGTCAGCAGCGCGATCACAGGAAGGCCTCGTCCTGCAGCGCCGCCCGCGGGCTGGCCTTGAAGGGGGTCACGTCGAACACCTCCGCCTCGGGAATGCCGAGATCGATATGGGTCGCCATCAGCGCCGAGCCTCCGCCCTCCAGATGCCGCCGCACAGCCTGCGCAAAGAGCGCGACAGAGGCGGTGTCGAGCGAGACGGTGGGCTCGTCCAGCACCCAGACCGGGCGCCCGGTCACCATCATCCGCGCCAGCCCGAGCCGGCGCTTCTGGCCGGCGGAGAGATTGCCCGCCAGACGATCCTCGAGCCGCTCCAGATCAAAGTCGCGCAGGGCGGCGGAAATGTCCGTGGTTCCAAAGACCTGCGCCCAGAAGCGCAGGTTCTCGGTGACGCTCAGCATGGCCTTGAGACCGTCGGAATGCGCGGCATAGGCGATGCGCTCTCCGGCGCCCTCGATGCGCCCCGCATAGGGTGGCTGAAGCCCGGCGATGGTGCGCAGCAGCGTGGTCTTGCCCGAGCCGTTCGGCCCGCGCAGCACCAGCGCGCGGCCCGGGGCCAGCGCAAAGCTCACCCCTTCCAGAACCGGCACCCCGCCACGGGACACCGCAAGATCGGTCACGCTCAATGTCATGAAGATGGGAGTAGCGCAGCAGCCGCAGGAGCGGAAGCGTCAAAACCGCGCGGGCCGGGCTTCGCCGCCGCGCGGTGACAGGATCGGCTCACGCGGGGTGGCTCAGACCGGCAGAACCGCCAGCGCCACGCGGCGGCCCTCGCCCAGCAGCACGTTGTAGGTGCGGCAAGCCGACGGTGTGTTCATCACCTCGACGCCGACACCCGCGGCCTCGAGCTTGGCCGAGAGCGCCTTGGGCAGCGGCACCAGCTCGGCGCCGGTGCCGACGAAGAGCACGTCGATGTCGGAGGCGAGATCCAGCAGTGCCGCCTCATCCTCGAGACCGCCCCAGCTGCGCGCGCCCTCGATCGAGACGCAGAGCGCGCCGTCGAGCGGCTGACCGCCGATGCGGAAGAAACCCGGGCCGTAGCCGTCCACCGGCGTCGCGGCGCCGAAGCTCACGTCATTCATCTGCATGGTATTTCCCCTAGTCCCATACCGGCAGCCCAAGAAGGATCGCCGCTGCGATGATCAGGTAAGAAACGACGCGATATTCCCCGTCCCGCGCCGGATCGAACAAGGCCTGACCAAGTTTCGTGCCCAGACCATATGGTAGAAACATGAGGAATCCAAGGGGGATGGCCGAGAGTGTCAGGACGCCCTGCAAGGCCATGAGCGGCAGCAGCAGCGTCGAGGTCACGGTGAGGAAGACCAGGATGGTCGCGCGCGAGCGGGCGACGCTCTCTTGTCCCGCGAGCTGGAACAGGATCAGCACCGGCCCCAGCAGCCCGGTCGCACCGCCGACAAGCCCGGTGGCGCCTGCCACGGCGGCCCGCGCGGCGGGCCCCGGCGTGGTGCGGTAGCGCAGCCCGCTGACCAGCGCCACCAGCGTCACCGTGGCCACCGCGATCACCGCCCAGCGAAGTAGCGTGACGTCGGCCTGCTTCAGCACCCAGATGCCGAGCGCCACCATCGGCAGCGCCGCCAGCACCATCACAGTGGTGCTGCGCCGGTCGACCTGCGGCAGCGCCCGCGGCAGCACGGTGAAGATCGAAACCAGTGTGGCGAGGTTGAAGGAGGCGATGGCGGCCTCGACCGGCAGGAAGATCGTGCCCACCGGCATGAAGACCAGCGCCGCGCCGAAGCCGGCAAAGCCGTAGACCATCCCTGCCACGAAGCAGGTGGCCAGCATCACCCAGAGCCCCGGCGTGGCGAGGCTCTGGGCAAGGATCTCAGACACTCGCGCCGCCGGAGGCCTTCTTGGCGTCGCCTTCGGCTTCCGGCTTCGACCAGTCGCGCTTGACGCCGAGCCAGAGCAGGATGGCCGAGGCCACGAAGATCGACGAGTAGGTGCCGACGAAGACGCCCCAGATCATCGCGAAGACGAAGCCGCGGATCACGTCGCCGCCAAGCGCGAAGAGCGCGAACAGCGCCAGAAGCGTGGTCAGCGAGGTCATGATGGTGCGGCTCAGCGTCTCGTTGATCGACAGCACCAGCACCTCTTTCAGCGGGCGCTTCTTGTACTTGATCAGGTTCTCGCGCACCCGGTCGAACACCACCACCGTGTCGTTGAGCGAGTAGCCCACGATGGTCAGCAGCGCCGCGATGATCGCAAGGTCGAACTTGATGCCGACTTCCGAGAACACCCCGATGGTGAGCAGCACGTCATGCACCAGCGCCGCAACGGCGCCCACGGCGAACTGCCACTCGAAACGCAGCCAGATGTAGATCAGCACCGCCGCAATGGCGAGGCCGACCGCGATGAAGGCGGTCTGGATCAGCTCGCCCGACACTTTCGGGCCAACGCTCTCGACCGAGACGAACTTGATGTCCGGGGCGACCTCCTGCAGCGCCGCCTCGACGGCGGCCACGGTCTCGGCGGTGACCGCCTCCTGCCCGTCCTGCGCCGCGATGCGCACCATGGCGACGTTCTCGTCCGGGCCAAAGGTCGGGTCGAACACCTCGGAGATGGTGCTGTCGCCCAGCCCCAGCGCGCTGATCGCGTCGCGATAGGCGCCGACGTCAACGGGCTGCGCGCTCTCGGTGCGGATGGTGGTGCCGCCGCGGAAGTCGATGCCGTAATTCAGGCCCCGCACGCCGAAGCTGACCATCGCCAGCACGATCATGAAGGCCGAAATGCCGAGCCACAGCTTCCAGTGCTTGAAGAAATCGAAGGAGGTGTCGTCCTTCACCAGTCTCAGATGGCGCATGTCAGATCTCCAGCGTCTTGGGGCGGCGGCGTTCGAACCAGATCACGATCAGCAGGCGCGTGACCCAGATCGCGGTGAACACCGAGGTCACGATGCCGATGCCCAGCGTGATGGCGAAGCCGCGCACCGGGCCCGATCCCATGACGTAAAGGATGATGGCGGTGATCACCGTGGTGATGTTGGCGTCGACGATGGCCGACAGCGCCTTCTCGTAGCCAAGCTCGATGGCACGGGCCGGGCCGCGGGCCGATTTGATCTCTTCGCGGATGCGCTCGAAGATCAGCACGTTGGCGTCGACCGCCATGCCCACGGTGAGCACGATGCCGGCGATGCCGGGCAACGTCAGCGTCGCGCCGATCAGCGACAGGATCCCCATGATCAGGCCGATATTGAGGATCAGCGCCACGTTGGCGAAGAGCCCGAAGAGGCCATAGCTCAGGAACATGAAGAGCAGCACCCCGGCAAAGGCCACGCCGGTGGCGAGCTTGCCCGCATCGATGCTGTCCTGACCAAGCTCGGGGCCGATGGTGCGCTCCTCGAGGAACTCCATCCCCGCCGGCAGCGCACCGGCGCGCAGCAGCACCGCGAGGTTGGTCGATTCCTCGATGGTGAAATTGCCGGTGATGATGCCCGAGCCGCCGGGAATGTGGCTCTGGATCACCGGGGCCGAGATCACCTCGTCATCAAGCACGATGGCGAAGGGCGAGCCGATATTCTCGGCGGTGTAATCGCCGAACTTGCGCGCGCCGCTCGGGTTGAAGCGGAAATTGACCGCCGGGCGGCCGTTCTGGTCATAGCTCGGCTGGGCGTCGACGAGCTCCTCGCCGGTGACCACCGGGGCGGTCTCGAGGATGTAGAACACGCCCTCCTCGTTGAGCGAGGGCAGAACCTCGTTGCCGACGCCGGCGTTTTCGCTGGCGCTCGAGGCGCGGCCAACCACCGGTTGGAAGGTCAGCTGCGCGGTGGTGCCGATGATCTCCTTGAGCTCGGCGGCCGAGCCGATGCCCGGCACCTGGATCAGGATCCGGTCGGAGCCCTGGCGCTGGATCGTCGGCTCACGGGTGCCGACCTCGTCGATGCGGCGGCGGATGATCTCGAGCGATTGCTGCATGGTGCGCTCGTCGGTGGCGCGCTGTTCGGCCTCCGAGAGAGTCACGACGATGTCGCTGCCATCGCCCGCGACCTGCAGGTCGGTGGCGCCGGCCCCGGTGAGCGAGACCACCGGCTGCGCCAGTCCGCGCACCAGCTCGAGCGCGCGGGCCATGCCGTCGGGGTTGGAGATGCGCACCCGCAGGGTGCCGGGATCGGAAGGCTGAAGCCGGATCGTGCCGACCTCGTCTCGGGCGCCGCGAAGCACGTCGCGCACCTCGGGCCAGAGCGCCTCCATGCGCGCGGCATAGACATCCGAGAGCCGCACTTCGGCCAGCAGATGCGCGCCGCCGCGCAGGTCGAGGCCGAGATTGACGAGGTCCGAGGGCAGCCAGGTCGGCCACGCGGCCGCCTGCGCCTCGCGCTCGGGCGTGCTGCCCTGCGCCTCGATCGCCTTCACGGCATCATTGTGCGATTCAACGCGATTATAGAAGAGGTTCGGCGCCGCCAGCACCAGCCCCGCCACCACCAGCGCCCAGATGAGGACGCGTTTCCAGGTATCGATCTGCAGCATGTCGGCGCCTAGGGGCTCAGCTCTCGGCCGGCTCGGTCTTGGACAGGACCTGCGTCACGGTGTTCTGCACCACGCGGACCTTCACGCCCTCGGCGATCTCGACCTCGATCTCGTTGTTGTCCTTGACCTTGGCCACCTTGCCGATGATGCCGCCCTGGGTGACGACCTGGTCGCCCCGGCGCAGCGCCGCGACCATCTTCTGGTGCTCCTTCATCTTCTTCTGCTGCGGACGGATGAGCAGGAAGTACATGATCGCGAAGATCAGGATGAGCGGAAGGAATTGTCCAAGCGCGGCTGGGTCCATGGGCGGGCTCCTCAGATGGAATGAAAGCGGGGGAAGCCCCCGGTCAGGTCGCGCGGAACCTATGTGCGAACGTGGACGGATGCAAGGAGCGTCGGGCGCAACGGCCAGAGGACCGGTTCGATGCCATGGGTGCCGTCGGGTGAGCTGCTTTCGCATGCCACCCGAGCGGCGCCGGGGCCCGGAAACAGGCGCTCGGGTCCAACAAGCATCGAGCATCGAGAGGTTCCGCCACTGCATTGCACACCCAACGCCGAACGCAAGACGGCACCCCCGCGCGACCGACTGCCCCCTTGCCGCCGCCTGCCCGCAGCGCCTAGGCTGAGTTGATGGCCCGCGCCCCGGGCGCAAGAAGAGGTTGAACCGAAATGCGTTTGTTCCTGATCCTCGCCCTCGCGGGCACAGCACTTGCCGGCTGCGAGCGCTGCACTCCCAAGCCCAACGCCAACGTCAACGTCAATGTCGGCACCGGCGGCGTGCGCACCGGCGTCAATGTCGGACAACGCTGCGGCCCGGTCTATGTCGGCATGAGCGCCGGGGAGTATTACCACCCCAACTGGTGGTGACGCGACGCCACATCGCCGGCGCCCTCGCGGCGCTGGCCCTCGCCCTGCCCGTCCCGCTCGCCGCGCAGGACGCCGAGACCCGCATGATGACGCCGCGCGCGGGCGAGCTGCCCGCCGTCGCCCGCGACAAGCTCGCGGACTGGAAGGCCGTGGGCCGGCTCAACACCCGCGGCGTCAGCCGGCTTGGCATGTGCAGCGCCGCGCTCGTCGCTCCCGACACGCTGCTCACCGCTGCCCATTGCCTCGCCGGCCCCGATGGCAACCCGACCGCCCCCGAGAGACTGCACTTCGCCGCGGGCTGGTATGGCGGCGAGTCGGCCGCCGACAGCCCCGTCGCCTCCTACGAAGTCCACCCGCAGGCCTATGCCCATGTGCAGCTCGACGTCGAGCACGACATCGCGCTGGTCTACCTCGCCGAGCCGATCACGCAGGTCGCCCCCTTGCCGGTGGGCAGCGCCCTCGCCCCGCCCTTCGCGCTGGCGGGCTACCATGATCACCGCCCGCACCGGCTCTCGGCCCGGTTTGATTGCGAAGGGCGCCCGGTCCACAAGCTGCTCTTCGTCGACTGCCCCGTCCGCCCCGGCAATTCCGGCGGCCCTGCCCTCAGCGGTGGCCCTGAGTGGCGGGTGATCGGCGTGGTCTCTGCCTCGGCACGCGGCAATGCGCTGGTGGTTCCGGTCGACGAATGGGTGCGCGCGCGCCTGTTGCAGGGCGCCCCCTACACCTCCGAGTGAAAAGAGGGCATAACCGCCGCGACTCGAACCCGAAAAGAAGGACAAGGGACGATGCACGACATCCGCGCCATCCGAGAAAACCCCGCCGCTTTCGATGCGGCGCTGTCTCGCCGCGGGATGGAGCCGCAATCGCCCTCGGTCCTGAAGCTCGACGAAGCGCGCCGCGCGGCGATCCACGCCGCCGAAACCGCGCAGGCCGAGCAGAAGAAGGCCGCCAAGGACGTGGGCGCCGCCAAGGCCGCCGGCAACGAGGAAGAATTCGAACGGCTGCGCGCCCTCGTGGGCGCCAAGAAGGCCGAGGTCTCCGAGATGCAGGACCGCGCCAAGGCGCTCGACGCCGAGCTCGACGCGCTGCTGATGGGCCTGCCCAACCTGCCCTTCGACGATGTGCCGGACGGCGCCGACGAGGACGACAACGTCGAGATCCACCGCTGGGGCACCCCGGCCAGCTTCGATTTCGCGCCGAAGGAGCATTACCAGCTCGCGGGCGTGCAGAAGGGCATGGATTTCGAGACCGCCGCCAAGCTCTCCGGCTCGCGCTTCGTGGTGCTCTCGGGCGGCGTCGTGCGCATCCACCGGGCGCTGGCCCAGTTCATGCTCGACACCCATATCGAGGAGAACGGCCTTACCGAGACCTGGACCCCGGTGCTGGTGCGCGAAGAAATGA
>NZ_JBYNAH010000396.1:0-1980 GCF_059781815.1 Salipiger sp.
GTATTCCCGATAGCATCTTGAGGTCAGTTCATGAAACTCACGCGTTTCCATGCCCGCACAACGACTTGGTCAGTTTCCTGGACGATTGCCGCCACCGCGTTCGCGGCAGGCGTCACCTGTGCTCAGGCGCAGGAATTCACTCTGAGCGAAGACAGAATCGCCACGCCCGAAACACCCTATTCGCCCTACGTCGATGAGCACTTCCCGCAAAACGTCTATTTCGGTGATACCCATCTGCACACCTCCTGGTCAGCAGATGCCGGCATGGCAGGAGCAACCCTCGGGCCGGACGCCGCCTATCGCGTGGCGCGGGGCGAGGAAGTGGAAAGCCAGAGCGGCCAGCGGTTCAAACTGATCCGCCCGCTCGACTTCGTGGTTGTCGCCGATCACGCGGAGAATCTCGGGATCGCGGATTACCTCGATCGCGGCGATCCGATCTTGCTGGAAACGGAAGTCGGGCGCCGCTGGTATGACTATTTCCAGGCCGGGACGGGTCTGGATGCCGCCTACGAATGGAGCGCGGCGAATGCCGAAGGCAAGGATCCCATCGACAGCCCCGAGATGCAGATCCGGGTCTGGGACAAGGTGATCGAGAACGCCGAGCGCTACAACGAGCCCGGCGTGTTCACCGCCTTCATCGGATACGAGTGGACCTCGGGCCCCGGGAGCAACAACCTGCACCGCAACGTCATCTTCCGCGACAACGCGGACAGGACCCGGCAGGTCGTGCCGTTCTCGGCCTTCAACAGCGATGACCCGGAAGACCTCTGGCAATACCTAGGCGATTACGAGCAGAACACCGGCGGCCGGGTGCTGGCGATCCCGCACAATGGCAACCTGTCCAACGGCATGATGTTCATGCTCGAAACCTTCGATGGCGAGCCGTTCGACGCGGACTACGCGACGAAGCGCGCGCGCTACGAGCCGCTGCTCGAGGTCACCCAGTCCAAGGGCACCGGCGAGGCCCACCCGCTGCTGTCGCCCGACGATGCGTTTGCGGATTTCGAACTGATGGATGCGTCGAACCTCACCGGGACCGTGGCCAAGGAGCCCGGCATGCTGAAGACCGAGTATGCGCGCGAGGCCCTGAAGCTCGGCATGGCGGAAGAGGCGCGGCTTGGCGTCAACCCGTTCAAGTTCGGCATGATCGGCTCGACGGACAACCACAACGCCATCTCCTCCACGCGGGAGGAAAACTGGTTCGGCAAGATCTACTACGTCGAGCCCGGCCTGCACCGGAAGGATGGCGTCTTCATCGAGAGCGCCGTCGATCCGCGCTTCTCCATCTACGACCGCGACATGGGCGCCTCCGGCCTCGCGGCGGTCTGGGCGACGGAAAACACCCGCGAAGCGATCTGGGACGCGATGAAGCGCCGCGAGGTCTTCGCCACCAGCGGCACCCGCCTGCGGGTCCGCGTGTTCGGCGGGTGGGACTTCGAAGAGACCGAGGTGAATCGGCCCGACTTCGCCGCAGAGGGCTACGCGCGCGGCGTCCCGATGGGCGGCGACCTGCGGCCCGGGCCCGACGGCGCGGCGCCGCGCTTCCTCGTCCGCGCCCTGCGCGATCCCGACGGCGCCAACCTCGATCGTGTCCAGATCATCAAGGGCTGGATCGACGACACCGGCGCCACGCAGGAGCGGATCTACGATGTCGCCTGTGCCGACCGGGAGATCGTGGAGGGCGCCTGTGCGGGGGATGTCGGCAACACCGTCGATCTCACCACCGCGACCTATACCAACGACATCGGCCGCGCCGTCCTGAGCGGCTGGTGGGAAGACCCGGAGTTCGACCCGTCGCAGCGGGCCTACTACTACGTCCGCGTGATCCAGATCCCATCGCCGCGCTGGACCGCCTATGACGCGGTCTATTTCGGTGTGGAGATGCCCGAGGGCACGGCCATGACCGTGCAGGATCGCGCATTCACCTCGCCGATCTGGTATACGCCCGAGGGCTGAGACAAAAAGGACACCTCGGATCAG
>NZ_JBYNAH010000227.1:0-8428 GCF_059781815.1 Salipiger sp.
CGACTACATGGTCGTGACCTCCGCCGACTGGTGGGACAGCCTCGACGAGGACGTCCGCACCCAGCTCGAGACCATCGTCAACGAAGTGACCGCAGCGCGCAACGCGGCGATCGCCGAGGTCGACGCCGAGAACCGCCAGGCGGTGCTCGATGCCGGCGGCGAGATCCGCGAGCTCACCCCCGAGCAGCGCGAAGCCTGGGTCAACGCGATGAAGCCGGTCTGGGATCAGTTCACCGACGATGTCGGCCAGGAGAACATCGACGCCGCACAGGCGTTCAACTCCGAAGTCCAGGGCTGATCGCCCGACAAGACACCCGACCGGCCGCCCCGCGCGGTGGCCGGCCGGGGTTCAGGGGACGCAACGCCGTCCCCTTTTTCTTACCATCCTGAAATACGGACAATAATTGGCACCGGGGCCGGGGCCCGGACGCGGAATGGGGGACGGCATGTCCAGTCAGTACCATGGCCACAGCGCACTTGGCCGCATCGTCAACGAGATCGAGGAAACCGCCATCGCGGTGATCCTCGGGCTCATGACCATCATCACCTTCGTGAACGTCGTGCTGCGCTACGGCTTCAACACCGGCATCATCTGGGGCCTCGAGGCGGTGACCATCCTCTTCGCCTGGCTGGTGCTGTTCGGGATCAGCTACGCGGTGAAGGTCACCGCGCATCTCGGCGTCGATGCCGTGATCAACCTGCTTTCGCCCACTGCCCGCCGGGTGCTGGCGCTGATCGCGGCGGCGATCTGCATCCTCTACGGTGCGCTGCTGCTCAAGGGCGCCTGGGACTACTGGGCGAACTTCGCCAACCTGCCGCAGACCACCGGGCGCTGGTTCCCCACCGGCTTCGAGGAGATGAAACGCACCTCCTACCGCTCGTGGTACGAGGTCATCGACATCCCGATGCCCGACTGGCTGCGCTTCATCGAGCCGTGGATCAACTTCGGCGATGCCTACGAGAAGCTGCCCCGCTTCATCCCCTACGCGATCCTGCCCTTCGGCGCGGCGCTGCTGTTCTTCCGCTTCATCCAGGCCGGATGGCGCATCTGGACCGGCGCGCAAGAGAGCCTGATCGTCAGCCACGAGGCCGAAGACGCGGTCGATGACGTGGCCCACATGAACCGCGAGGACTGATCTGATGGACGTTCTTCTTCTCTTCGTTTCCGTCATCGGCCTGATGCTGATCGGCGTGCCGATCGCCGTCTCGCTCGGCCTGTCGTCGATCGTCTTCCTGCTGGTGCTCTCCGACACCTCGCTGGCTTCGGTGGCGCAGAGCTTCTTCCAGGCCATGGCCGGGCACTACACGCTGCTGGCGATCCCGTTCTTCATCCTCGCCTCGAGCTTCATGTCGACGGGCGGCGTGGCGCGGCGGATCATCCGCTTCTCCATCGCGCTGGTGGGCCACATGCATGGCGGCCTCGCCATCGCCGGCGTCTTCGCCTGCATGCTCTTCGCCGCGCTCTCGGGCAGCTCGCCCGCGACCGTGGTGGCCATCGGCTCCATCGTCATCGCCGGCATGCGCCAGGTGGGCTACACCAAGGACTTCGCCGCGGGCGTGATCGCCAACGCGGGTACGCTGGGCATCCTGATCCCGCCGTCGATCGTGATGGTGGTCTATGCCTCCGCGACCGATGTCTCGGTGGGCCGGATGTTCCTTGCGGGCGTGATCCCGGGCCTGATGGCCGGCACCATGCTGATGATCACCATCTATGCCATCGCGCGGGTCAAGAACCTGCCCAAGGGCGAGTGGCTGGGCTGGGGCGAGGTGCTGTCCTCGGGCCGTGACGCGCTCTGGGGCCTGTTCCTGATCGTCATCATCCTGGGCGGCATCTACGGCGGCATCTTCACGCCGACCGAAGCAGCGGCGGTGGCCGCGGTCTACGCCTTCTTCATCGCCAACTTCGTCTACCGCGACATGGGTCCGCTGGCGGGCAAGAACGGCGAGCGCAACATCTCGCTGATCCGCAAGCCCATCGCGCTGGTGACGGCGTTCTTCCACCGCGACACCCGCGACACGCTGTTCGACGCCGGCAAGCTGACCATCACGCTGATGTTCATCATCGCCAACGCGCTGATCCTGAAGCACGTGCTGACCGACGAGCAGATCCCGCAGCAGATCGCGGCGGCGATGCTCGACGCCGGCCTCGGCCCGGTGATGTTCCTGGTGATCGTCAACGTGATCCTGCTGATCGGCGGCCAGTTCATGGAGCCCTCGGGCCTCTTGGTGATCGTCGCGCCGCTGGTCTTCCCGATCGCCATCGAACTCGGCATCGACCCGATCCACCTTGGCATCATCATGGTGGTGAACATGGAGATCGGCATGATCACCCCGCCGGTCGGCCTGAACCTCTTCGTGACCTCGGGCGTCGCCGGCATGCCGATGATGAGCGTGGTGCGCGCCGCACTTCCCTTCCTCGCGGTGCTCTTCGTGTTCCTGATCATGGTGACCTATATCCCGATCCTGTCGACCTGGTTGCCGACCACGTTCATGGGGCCGGAGATCATCACCAGGTGATCAGGGATCCAGATCGCTGAAACGAGAAACGGCGCCCTTGTTCGGGGCGCCGTTTTGCGTGGAGAGGGCGGGATCGCCTCCGGCGGGAGTATTTGCCGACATGAAGAAGCAGAAGGCAGCGCGCCGCACCCCTCCTTCTCTACGTTTCTAAATACTCAAAATCCGGCGCTCAGGCCGGCGCGGCGTTGAGGGCCTCGATGATCGGCACGAAATCCGCGGCCTTCAGGGAAGCGCCGCCCACCAGCGCGCCATCGACATTCGAGACCGCGAAGATCTCTTCGGCGTTCGACGCCTTCACCGAGCCGCCATAGAGCAGGCGCACCGAGCGGCCGACGCCCTCGCCGAAGCGCTTCTCGAGCTTGGCGCGCATGAAATCGTGCACCTCGCCGATCTGGTCGGTGGTGGGAACCTTGCCGGTGCCGATGGCCCAGATCGGCTCATAGGCGATGACGAGGTTGTGGCCGGTGGCGCCGTCGGGCACCGACTTGGCGAGTTGGCCGCCGATGATCTCGAGCGTGTTCGACGCCTCGCGCTCCTCGAGGCTCTCGCCCACGCAGAGCACCACCATCAGCCCCGCCGCCCAGGCGGCCTCGCACTTGGCGCGGACGTCCTCGTCGTGCTCGTCATGGTCGGTGCGGCGCTCGGAATGGCCGAGGATCACGTAGGTCGCGCCAGCATCCTTGAGCATCTCGGCCGCGACATCGCCGGTATGGGCGCCAGAGCCCTTGGAGTGGCAATCCTGTCCGCCGATGGCGATGCCCTCTGCGGCACCAGCCGCCGCGGCAACCAGCGTCGCCGGCGGGCAGATCAGCACCTCGGCGGCGCCCTTGGCGGCCTCGGCCATGCCCTCGAGTTCCGAAAGCGAGGCTTTCAGACCGTTCATCTTCCAATTGCCGGCGGCGAGTTTCGTGCGCATGGTCTCTCCCTTGTTCGGTTCGCGCCCATCATCGGGGGCGGGGCGGCGGCGTCAAGGGCGCCGCCCGGAGAGAAATGACGCAGGGGCCTGATTTTGCAAGGGTACGGCCAGACCCGGGGCACGCGCTCGGGCGTCAGTTGGCCTGACGCTCGGCCTCGAGCTCGTCGAGATCCTTGAACTTGATCGATTCGCCGCAGCCGCAGGCGTCGGCGACGTTGGGGTTGTTGAACTGGAAGCCCGACTCGAGCAGCGAGACCTTGTAGTCGATCTCGGTGCCGAAGAGGAACATCTGCGCCATCGGCGCGATCATCACTCGGGCGCCATCCTGCTCCACGACCTCGTCATTGCCGTCGGCGGTGTCGACGAACTCCATGGTGTATTCCATGCCGGCGCAGCCGCCTTTCTTGACGCCGATGCGCAGACCGGCGCGGCCATCGCGCTCCATCAGCTTGCGCACCTGCGTCACCGCGGCGGGGGTCATGGTGACAGCCTGTTTGCCTGGAATGCCGAACATTTCGCGTCTCCTTATTCGTCTGCCAAGGTAATATGCCGACCCTGCGGTCACAAGGGGCAGCGCAAACAGGGCACTTGTGCGCGCGCGCTCAGCCCGCGGTGGAGGCAGTGTGCAGCGGTCTTGCCGGGTTTCCCGCCACCGTGACGCCCGCGGCGACATCGCGGGTCACCACCGCTCCGGCGCCGATCACCGCGTCGTCGCCGATGCTGATGCCGGGCAGGATCAATGCGCCACCGCCGATCCAGACATTGGCGCCGATGCTGATGGGCCTGCCGAATTCGAGGCCCGCGTCTCGGGTGGCGCCATCGCGCGGATGATCGGCGGTGAGGAGCTGCACGTAGGGGCCGATCTGGGTCTTGGCGCCGATTCGGATCGGGCAGACATCGAGGCAGATGCAGCCGTAGTTGAAGAACACGCCCTCGCCGAGATGGATGTTGTAGCCGTAATCCACGTAGAACGGCGCCCTGAGCGCCACCGCCTCGGGGCAGGTGCCAAGCAGCTGCCGCAGCAGCGTCGGGCGTGTGTCATCGCCGTAGATCGTGGTGTTGTAGCGAGACATCAGCCGCTGCGCGCGCTGGCGGTCCTCGCAGAGCTCGGGGTCGCCCGGGTCATAGAGCGCGCCCGCCATCATCTTCTGCTTCTCGCTGGTCATGCCATCCTCCGCCGCTGCTGCCGCGCCGAGCCTGTCAAAGCGCGGGGCAGGGCGCAATGGCCCGACCGGGCGGACCGGTCAGGCGGCCTCCGCCGGGGTCACCTCGGGGAAGATCGCCTGCGCCTCGTCGTCGAGCTTGCGCGCCTCCTTCAGCAGCGCTTCGCGCAGCTCGCATCCCATGGTCCAGGCAAGGTTGGGATCCGGCGTCGGCACGAGGAACAGCACCTCCTGCCCGAACACGTCGTGGCCCTTGACGTAGACGCCGCGGTCCTCGCGCCGGTCGTCGGGGATCTCCATGCCGTCGAGAATCTCTTCGTATTTCTTGCGCAGCGCCTCGATATCGGCCTTGTGCGACAGGCGCAGCACCACCTGCTCGATCAGGAAATGCTCCTGCATGGTCCAGTTCTCGAACGGCTCCGCGACAAAATCCACCACCGGTACCACGAGGCGCGAGCCGGTCCAGATCCGCAGCTGCACGAAGGTGAAGTGGATGCGCTCCACGGTGCAGAAGCGGCCCTTGTAGATCACCTTGTCGCCGATCCGGGCGGACTGGTTCAGGGCGATCTGCAGCGAGGCCATGATGTTGGTGAGCACGTTGCGGCCGGCATAGGCGAGGATGATCGTCGCGGTGCCGGCGCCGGCCAGCAACGACACGCCGAGCGAGCGCATGACGCTGGCCTCGTTGATGGTGATGCCCGCGCCCACCAGCACCACGATGACGATCACCGCGCGGCGCGCCGCCGAGATCCGGGTGGCGATGTTGCGGCGCTGCTCCATGCCGTCGCCCATGGCGGCGAGTTCCTCGTCGTCGAAATTCACCAGCCGCGACAGGATCACGTCGGCGATGTTGACGATCAGCCACAGCGTGGCGACGACGTAGCCGAGGATGATCAGCGGCGACAGGATCGTGTCGATCCGGCCCGAGAACACGAATACCTTGCTGGTGAGCAGCGACATGGACAGCGTGACCACGGCGAGCGTCAGCGGCCCGCGGGTCGCCACCAGCATCGAGGTCGGCGCGTCGCGATGGGTGCGGCCAAGCCCCTTCGACATCGCCTTGTTGAACAGGTAGCCCACCAACGCCGTGATCAGCAGCACCAGAGGGAACGCGCCGACCTCGTACCAGCGCAGGCCCCAGAACGCCTTGGCCCGCAGCGGCTCGGGCAGCATCAGCTCGAATTCGGTCGGGCCATAGGCCTCGGCCAAGGCCGGCAGCGCCATCACCGTCTGGCGCGAGACCAGCCAGACCGGCTCGCCGACCGCCGGCTTGATGCGGTTGATGCGGATCGGCACCGGGCGGTCGCCAAGCTTGACGTACCACAGGAGAAGCGAGCGGCGCGGCTCGCCGGCCATCGGTGCATCGGTGGCGCGTGCATCGACCCCGTCGGGCCGGTCGCGCAGGTCGTACCAGTCGATGATGATGCGGCGCTCGAGCAGGGTGGCGAACTGCTCCGCGCGCTGCGGGCCGATCTCGGCCTGCTCGTCGGGCGGAATGGCCGAGAGATCGAGCATATGCGCCGCCTCGCCCCATTCCTCGGCATCGGCGCGGAACAGAAAGCTCTCGAGGCTCGAGCGCGGCGTGGTGCGGTCGATGTTGTCGGGAGGCGTGCCAAGTCCCGGGTTCACCTCGGTGACACGGTACCACGCGTCAAGACCGCTCTGGTCCTGGGCCTTCGCCTCGGGGGCAAGCAGGAGCAGAAGGGTCAGCGCGCACAGGGCGGGGCGGAGGGCACGGGCAAGCTGCAGCATCGCGGTTCAACGGCGGATGCAGCAGGTTCGTTCCCGGCTGGGGTAGAATAAAACCGCCGGCCCCTGATCGGGAGCCGGCGCAAGCCTCACATGAAGCCGAGCTCGAGGCGGGCCTCGTCGCTCATCATGTCCATGCCCCAGGGCGGATCGAACACCATCTCGACATCGACCTCTTTCACGCCGGGCACGGCGCCCACGGCGTCCTGCACCCAGCCCGGCATCTCGCCGGCGACGGGGCAGCCCGGCGCGGTCAGGGTCATGATGACCTTCACGGCGTTCTCGGGAGCGATCTCGATCGTGTAGATCAGGCCGAGATCGTAGATGTTGACGGGGATCTCCGGGTCATAGACCGACCGGCACGCCTCGACACATGCCTCGTGCAGCGGGTGCTCGGTAGAGGAGGGCGCGATCAGCGGGGCGCCTTCGAGCGGTGCGTCGTCCATGGCCTGTCCTTTGTCTGCTTTCCTGAGAGATTATATAGGAAACCCGTCGGGGAGGGTAAAGGCCGCAAGCGCGCGCGCGGTGCCGGCCCGGCGCCGCGCCCGGATTTCGCTCAGATCATGTAGGTCGCGATCCAGTCCCGGACGCTCTCGAGTCGACCGCGCGCGACGGGAATCACGCTTTCGTCCGTCAGCCGCAGCACCGGCTTGCCGTCGTCGCGGCCAAGTTCGCGCACCGAGTGGCGCGACACCCACCACGAGCGGTGCGGCTGCACGCCGTCCTCGGCGTTGGTCTGGGCCACGATATCCGACAGCCGGGCGCGCTGGCTCAGCGTGCCGTGGCGCAGGCGCACATGCACGTGGTGCTCGCGCGCTTCGATGAAGGCGACCTCGTCGAGCGGCACCGGGCGCGCGCCGATATGGATCTTGCGGTCCTGCGCGGCGGGCGCGTCGCTCTCGGCAAAAGCGCTCGATGCAGTCTCCACCTCGCGCGCCGCGGCGGCCATGGCTGCCATCGGTGGCATCGGTGGCATCGGTGGCATCGGGGCGCGGTCGGGCAGCTCGGTGTCGGCCATCACGCGGGGCAGGACGAATCGCAGGAAGATGGTTTCGAACATGATGATGGTCACCGCGACATAGCCCACCCGCTGCAGCAGCAGCGGGCGCAGCGAGTCGCCGACGGCCCAGGCCAGCACGGTTTCCATCGCGCTCACGGTCGGCGCATATGCGAGGATGCTGATCAGCGGCCAATAGACCGCCGGCGCGGTGCGCCCGCTGAGGTGGCGCAGCGCCGCAAGGCCGAGGATCAGCGCCGCATGAACGCTCAGATAGAGGAAGAACGCCCCCAGCCAGGCAAGGCCGTAGATCGGGAGCGGCACCGAGGAGAACAGGTGACTCGGATCCGAGACCAGCAGAATCACCAGCACGAATCCGAAATAGACCCAGGTCAGGCGATGGTTGAACAGCGCCAGGAACTCCTCGGCGCTGAGATCGAGCCGCTCCAGCGTCGGGGTGCGGATATTCAGATTGGTCCGGAGGAAATCGTGCACTTCAAAATACTCGGCTCTAACGCGCGTGGCTCAGGGATGCATGGGATTCGCTTCGAAATCAAGGCGCTCGCCGGCGACCCCTTGTCCCGGTCCCGCTGACGCGCATCACGACGCCTGCGGCGCGTTCGCGCGGCGCGGACCGGCTCGCGGCGGCGCGCCAAAGGCGGCCTCGAAACCCTGCCAAGGGCGCTTCCCGCGGGGCGCTTGAGCCACCATACGGGCGGCTCTCAGCCCACCTTCGGCCGGCGGCGCCTGCCCGCGGGGGCGACGGGCTGCACGTGAGGCCCTCCCGGGCGGCAAACCCAGGCTGACGCGGCGAAAAGCGCGCGCGACCAGGGCCTTCCGATTTTGTGGTCGGCTCGCTCAAGGGGCTGAAACCTCAAGAAAATATGGGGCTGCGGCGGCGTCTCTGGAGCCCGGCCCAACCCGGTTTTCGGCTTTTTTCAGAAAATGCACATTGCCCGCGTCGAAACCGCTTGACGGGGCTCAGACCTCCGCCTAGAAGGGCCTCCACGTTCGGGGAGGCACTCCTCGGAGGGCAGTGAGCGGTTGTAGCTCAGTTGGTTAGAGTACCGGCCTGTCACGCCGGGG